>CALXAQ010000065.1 GCA_944386335.1 uncultured Clostridia bacterium
ACAAAAGTGACGAAGAGCTAATTCAAATCATTAAAGCAGGAGATAAAGAGGCTCTTGACTTTTTAATGACGAAATATAAAGAAATTGTGAATATGAAAGTAAGCAAATATTTTTTAATAGGTGCTGAGAAAGAAGATATTATACAAGAGGGGTTAATTGGTTTATTTAAAGCTGTACAAAGTTATAACCCAGAGAAGCAAAACTCCTTTAAAACTTTTGCAAATATGTGTATTGAAAGGCAATTGATTACAGCAATTAAATCTTCCAACAGGCAGAAGCATATCCCCTTAAATTCTTATTTGTCTTTAAATACGGCTGCTTATGAAGAAGACGAAGATACTTCTTTATTTGATACCTTTAATGCACACCAAGTAGAAGATCCTTTAGATACTATTACAAAAAAAGAATATTATCAAAATGTACAAGAAGCTATTAATGAGAGTTTAAGTGATTTTGAAAAACAAGTTTTAAATCGTTATATACAAGGAGAAAGCTATATACAAATTGCAGAAAAACTAGATGCTCCTGTAAAATCTATTGATAATGCGATTCAACGTATTAGGAAAAAAGCAATTAAAAAAATAGGGGAAGATTAAAACTCCCTATGTTTATATGCTTTCATAGCTCAGTAGGTAGAGTGCTACCTTGGTAAGGTAGAGGTCACGGGTTCAATTCCCGTTGAAAGCTCCAACGACGTTTCTGTTCGAACGTCATCAAACAGAATTGATACAAAATCAATCAGAAGATAAAATCTGGTTGATTTTTTTTGTTGGATAATGAAAACCACCTGTTTTACACAATGTCAACAACTTAAGAAAATTCAGAAATTTATTCATTTTTTAGTGGTCGTCAAATTTTTTCCGAACAAAACCTTGTAAAAGAGAGAAGAAGAGGGTATAATGGAAAAGAAAAAAATGAAAAGGAAAGATAATGAGAAAAATAAGAGAAATATGTTGGAAAGATAGAAAAACGAAAATAGTAATTATTACAGGAATAGTAAGTATTTTATTACTTATAATAATATTTGTTGTTATTGCACTAAATTATCAAAATAATTTAAAAGCTACGCAAGCACAAATATTAATTCAAGAAGAAGCACAAGAAGAGGTTCCAGGAGAAGAAATTAGTATGGAAGAGATAGAAGAGCAAGCAAATCAGCAGGCACTAGAAGTACAGCAGGGAGAAACACCAGTAAAAGAAAAACCAAATTCACCAACAAAACAAACTAGTAAAAAGCCATATTATATTAAAGTGAATTATGGAGCACAGGTAGTTACAATTTATGGTTTAGATGAAGAGGGCAATTATACAAAGCCAGTAAAAGCAATGGTTTGTTCTACAGGAGAATATACACCTACCTCTGGAGTATATAAAATACCAACAAGATGGGAATGGTTACGTTTACAAGGATATGTATGGGGGCATTATTCTACACAGATAACAGGAAATATTTTGTTTCACTCTGTGCCATATTTGAGAAAAGGAGACCCTGCAAGCTTAGAATATTGGGAATATGATAAACTAGGAACCTATGCTTCTGCAGGGTGTGTTCGATTGACCGTAGCAGATGCCAAATGGATTTATAATAATTGTGCGAATGGAACTTATGTAGAATTTTATTCTTCTTCTAATCCAGGACCACTAGGAAAGCCAACAGCAAAGAAGATATCTAATATGCCAGATGAATTAAGAAATTGGGATCCTACAGATAGTAATCCAAATAATCCATGGCATACTTATAAAGAAGAGCAAGATCAGTCCAAAGAGCAAGTGAATCAAGAAAATAAAGAAACAGAGACGAAAAATGAAATAGAGCAAATTACAAATACAGAGAAAACTAACACAGAGATAACAAATACAGAACATAGCAATACGACAACTATAAATGAGCAGATGAATGAAGAAGTAAGTGATATACAAGAAAATAATGTTATGGTAAATGAACAGCAGGATAAAGATAGACAAAATAGTCAATGGGAAAAAACTAATATACAAGTGAATGGAAGCATATAAAAGGAGGAACAACAAAATGAAAATAGGAATTGTAGGACTTCCAAACGTAGGAAAGTCAACTTTATTTAATAGTATTACCAATGCTGGAGCAGAGTGTGCTAATTATCCTTTTTGTACCATAGAACCAAATGTAGGTGTGGTACCAGTGCCAGATGAGAGATTAGATGTATTAACACAAATGTATCACCCAGAGAAAACCACACATGCTATTATAGAATTTGTAGATATTGCGGGATTAGTAAAGGGAGCTAGCAAAGGAGAAGGACTAGGAAATAAGTTTTTATCCCATATTAGAGAAGTAGATGCGATTGCTCATGTGGTAAGATGTTTTGAAGATTCTAATATTGTACATGTGGATGGTAGTATAGACCCATTAAGAGATATAGAAACCATCAATTTAGAACTTATTTTTTCAGACATGGAATTGGTAGAAAAAAGATTAGAAGCCGCTAAGAAAAAATTAAAAGCAGATAGAAAATATCAATTAGAAATAGATGTGTTAGAGAAAATTAAAAAAGTATTAGCAGAAGGAAAATGTGCAAGAACGCTTTCTCTAAACGAAGAAGAAAAAGAAACCATTAAAGATTTATATTTATTAACAGCAAAACCAGTTCTATATATTGCCAATGTATCAGAAAGCCAGTTAGAAAATGTAGAAGCAGATAGCATGGTACAAAAAGTAGAAGAATATGCGAAAACAGAAAATGCAAAAGTAATTCCTTTATGCGTAAAAATAGAAGAAGAATTATCTACCCTAGACGGAGAAGATAAAAAAGAAATGTTAGAAGCAATAGGACTAAAAGAATCTGGCTTAGATAAAGTCATTAAAACAAGTTATGATTTATTAGGTCTAATGAGCTTTTTAACAGCAGGAGAGCCAGAAGTAAGAGCATGGACCATCAAAAAAGGAACAAAAGCACCAGAAGCAGCAGGAAAAATCCACTCTGATATTCAAAGAGGCTTTATTAGAGCAGAAGTAGTTTCTTATAATGATTTAGTAAAAGAAGGCTCTATGGTAGCCTGCAAAGAAAAAGGATTAGTGCGTTCAGAAGGAAAAGACTACATTATGCAAGATGGAGATATTGTTTTATTTAGATTTAATGTATAGAAAATATAAGGGGAACAGATGAAAAAGAAAGAAAAATATCAAAAATACCTATTTCTGATTTTAGTGGTATTAGGAATAGCAGTAAGAATTTATGAATTTCCAACAGCCATTAGAGAAATGAATAGTGATGAAATTATGACAGCTGTGAATGCCGTATCCATTGCACAAACAGGAAAAGATATTGGTGGAATTTCTTTTCCTGTGTATTTGCAAGGTTGGGGAGGACAGAGTGTTATATTACTATATCTTATGGTGATAAGTGTTAAAATTTTAGGAAATACCTTGCTTGCGGTAAGACTACCAATGCTAATAGTAAGCATTTTAGGAATGATAATTTGCTATGATTTAACGAAAAGAATTACCAAAAATAAAACGATAGGATTCATAGCACTTGGCTTAGTGGCAATTTCGCCATGGCACATATTACAATCCATTTGGTCACTAGATTGTAATATGTTTCCACACTTCTTTTTATTTGCTACAGATATTTTTGTAATAGCTCTGCAAAAGAAAAAGAAATCTATTTTGTGCTTGTCTATGATTTTTTACGCCATCGCTTTGTATGGTTATGGACTTGCCATCTATTTTGTACCTTTGTTCTTATTAGCCATAGCAATTTATTTGTACAAGACAAAGCAAATCTCTTTTAAACAAATTTTACTTTGTGGAACAATTTTTATTTTGATAAGCATGCCTTTGGTTACCATGTTTGCTATTAATGGTCTGCAAATAAAAGAAAGTATACAAATAGGGCCTATTACCATTCCTTATTATGATAGTTTATCTAGGACAAAAGACATGCTATTTTTCTCAGAAAGCTTCTTGGAACAGCTAGGAGAAAACATTGCCTCCACCATAAAACTACTTGTAAAGCAGGAAGATGGAGGAGAGTGGAATACACCAAAACCATTTGGAACTATTGGCTATATGACGATGATTTTCTCTTTAATAGGAATTGTAATAGAGTGGAAAAATAGGAAGAAACAAGAAGATATAGACAAAAAAACAAGTACATTTTTATTGCAAGTTTGGCTTTTACTTAGTATCGTTATTGGCATAGTCATTAATGAAGTAAATGTCAATCGTTTGAACATTATCTGGTATCCGCTCATGATGGTAGCAGCTATTGGTATGTATCGTATTTATGAGAAAATAAAGTACAAAAAAACCTATATAAGTTGTTTACTTACATTTTATATTCTGCTATTTATTGGCTTTATGATTTATTTCTATGGAACTTACACACAAGTAGTAGAAAACTCAGGTTGCTTTTCTAGAGGATTTTATAGGGCACTACAATATGCGGAAAATGAGGAAGAAACACAAGTACTCTATGATAACATTAAAAATGATGGATGCTTAGCTCTTTATATACGATTTAGAAATGATACAAGCAAACAGTATCAAGAAATAAGAGAGGAAGAAGACTTAAAAGAAAAAATACAGCATCTAGAAGAAAATCAGCTATTAATTGTGGATACAGAATTTAAGCAGTACGATGGTTTAGAACAAGGAGAAAAAATAGGAGACTTTGTAGTAATGAAAGGAGAGCAACTATGACAGAGAAAGAAAAAAATTTGTATTATAAAAAAGGAGGAAGAAAGATGACATTAGTAGAAGATTTAAAATGGAGGGGTCTAATCAAAGATATTTCTAGTCCAGCTTTAGAAGAAAAACTAAACAAAGGAGGATTAACTTTTTATATTGGAACAGATCCTACAGCAGATAGCCTTCATGTGGGGCATTTGTCTAGCTTTTTAATCTCTAAAAGATTAAAAGAGGCAGGGCATACTCCGATTTTGCTAGTAGGGGGAGGGACAGGAATGATAGGAGATCCAAGACCTACTACAGAAAGAGCAATGATTTCTAAAGAAGAAGTGACAAAAAACTTTGAAGGACTAAAGGCACAAGTAGAAAAACTATTTGGATTCGAAGTAGTAAACAATTATGATTGGCATAAAGATATCCATGTATTAGATTTCTTAAGAGATTATGGAAAATATTTTAATATTAACTACATGTTAGATAAGGATATTATTAGAAGAAGATTAGATACAGGCATTACTTATACAGAATTTTCTTACATGATTTTGCAAGCATTAGATTTTAAATATTTGCATGAGCATAAAAATGTAGATTTGCAATGTGCGGGTTCAGACCAGTGGGGAAATATTACAGCAGGAATTGACCTAATTAGGAAAGCAACAGGAGATGAAGTGTATGGTTTTACAATGCCACTAGTAACCGATTCACAAGGAAAGAAGTTTGGAAAGAGTGAAGGAAATGCTCTATGGTTAGATAAAGAAAGAACATCTAGCTACCAGTTATATCAATTCTTTGTTAATGTAGAAGATTGTATGGTAATTGATTACTTGAAAATTTATACATTCCTATCTAAAGAAGAAATAGAAAGCTTAGAACAGAGCAATAATGAACATCCAGAGTTAAGAGAGGCACATAAAGCACTTGCAAGAGAAATTATTACATTTTTACATGGAAAAGAAGAATATGAAAGAGCAGTTAATCTTGCAGATCATTTATTCCATAATAAGTTTCAAGATTTATCAAAAAAAGATATTGAAGATTTATTTGGAAGTGAAGAGAAAAAAATGGTAGAAGAAGGAACTACTATAATAGAGGCATTAGTAAATGTGGGAGCAGCAAGTAGTAAAAGAGAAGCAAGAGAATTTGTTGTCAATGGAGCAGTATCTGTTAATGGAGAAAAAGTAACAGACCCTAATGAAATACTAACAGAAAAGCATTTCATAGAAAGAACTTATATTATCATAAAAAGAGGAAAGAAAAATTACTATATAGGGGTGTCCCAAAAATGGCAGATAAACAAGAATGGGAAGAATTAGAAAAATGGTATAGAGATAAGCAAGAGAAAAATAAAGAAAGATATGGTTTTGATAATAGCATTTTGGAGGAAAAGAAACCAATAAAAGAAAATATAAAAACAACAGTATACTCTGTTGTGAAAATGAAAAGTATAGTATGGATTATTTTAGTAGCACTTTGTTTTGTTTTTATGGCTTTCATCCTTAGTAGACTATATTTTACTACCTATAAAACTGAAGAGCAAAGAGTGATAGAAACTGCAAAAAGTTTATATCAAGTAGATTGTAGCATTATACAGAAAGAATCCTTAGCAGAAGAAAAGAACAAATATACTTTGCAAGTAAATAAGCATCCAGATATCATATTCAAGTGTGTAAAAACAGGAGGAGGCTATGCTTTTGACTATGTAGCACGTAAGCATCGTCAATATTTTGAAAAGTGGCAAAGTGATAAGAAAAAAGAATTTGTAGTAGAAGAAGGAACTACCACAGATGGATTGTTGGATTATAGAACTTATATACCAATAACAGTACAGGATTTTTATGATATAGAAAATAAAATTAGAGATATAGGTGAATTTGTAAAAGAAGCAGGAGAAAATTATTCCCCATTTTGGAATGTATATTTAGCATATGAAAATAGTAGAATTTATCCGTATACAGGGATGCCTTCTCAAGTTAATTTAGAAGAAGCTATAGAAGAAAGTAAAAGAACTTTTATGAATTGGGCAATGAAGCAAGAACCAGAGAAAGTGCGAGTACTTTATTCTACAGAAATAATAAATGCATACTGGCAACCAACTACGTTAAAGGTAGTTCTTAATGGAAAAAATTTATTTGATTCTAGTGCTGCAGTGCAAATGTATTATGCAAAAGAGAAAGGATATACTCTTCAATTATATACAGACTTTGTAAAGGAAATTGAAGGTGTAGAAATTCTTAGTAGAACGGAAATTATGCCTATAGAATTTACTTATGAAGGGAATACTTACAAAATAACAAATCAAAATACAGATTTAGAAAAACATCGATTAAATTATGTTTTAACGATGGAAGAATTAAAACAATTATTTCATGCTGAAATTAAATTAGATAAAGAAAAAGAAGAAGCACTAATAACAATACAATAAAAATTTTAATAAAATACGTTTACAAGAAAATAAGGAGTATGGTAGGATAAAATAAAGGGAAAGATAAAAGAAAATAATATAAGAAAAACAAAAGGAGAAAATATTTATGCTATTGAATATTCTAGCAATTTTTGTAGGACTAGCCCTACTTATTATAGGAGCAGACACGTTAGTAAAAGGGGCTAGTAATATAGCTAAGAAGTTTCATATACCAGAGATTTTAATAGGACTTACCATAGTAGCTATAGGAACATCTATGCCAGAACTCATTATTACAGTTACATCAGCAAAGAAAAGTTCTATTGATTTAATAGTAGGAAATTCTATAGGGAGCGATTTATGTAATTTATTATTTATATTAGGAATGATGGCTATTATAAGACCAATTCCGATACAAAAAGAAACAAAAAAAATTCACATTCCAATTGCATTTCTATCTACTGTAATTATCTATGCTATGAGTATAGGTATATTGGGAGGAAAAGAGAATGTGATTCATTCTTTTGATGGTATTATACTCATTCTTCTTTTTATTGCTTATGTGATATACCCTGTTTTATTAGATAGAAAAAAGATAATAGAAGAGTATAGAAAAGAGATTGAGCAAGAGACTGCAGAAGAGAAAAAGATAGGGAAAAAAAATGTAATCCTATCTATTTTATTAATGATAGTTGGAATTGTTTTATTAAAAATAGGAGGAGATTTGGTAGTAGATTATGCCACCATTATTGCTAGAGTATATGGCATAAGTGAAAGGATAATTGGACTTACTATTGTGGCAATAGGAACTGCTCTTCCAGAAATGATAACATCTTTAATAGCAGTAATTACAGGAGATGCTGATATAGCAGTAGGAAACTTAATAGGCTCTAGTGTATTAAACTCATTCTTAATTTTAGGAATAGGAGCAGTTATTACTCCTCTAACGATTTCAGCAGAATTTACAGAAAATTTATTACTTCTTATTTTTTCTACTGCTTTACTTTGGTTGTTTTGTTATTTGCCCAAAAAAGATATGCTTACAAGACCAAAAGGATTAATTTTAGTTTTAATTTTTAGTTTATACATGATAAAATTATTCGTGTAAAAAAACATATATTTTTCGCATAAGAAAACAAAAAAATGGCAATAATGAAAATAAGAAAAGGAGTGAAGAATATATGGAAAAAATAGTGAATAATTTAAATCAATTTTTAGCAGATTTAGCAGTATTTTATAGAAAGTTACAAAACTATCATTGGAATATAGAAGGAATAGATTTCTATGTAATACATGCTAAATTAGAAGAATATTATGATGAAATAAATGAGCAAATTGATGAAGTAGCAGAATATATTTTAAGTATAGGAGGACAGCCATTAGGAAGTTTAAAAGATTATATGGCAATTACAAAAATACAAGAAGCAGAAAATGTAAAATTAAAAAGTGATGTAATAGTAACAGCTATTATAAAAGATTATAATATACTTCTACAGGAGGCAAAACAAATAAAAAAAGAAAGTGAAACTCAAAATGATTCATCAACTTCTACTTTAATGGATGATTATATTGAAGATTATACCAAAAAATTATGGATGTTACGCCAAACAATAGCTTAAAAGAAGAAATAGAGAATTGAAAAATATTCTCTATTTTTTTGCTCAAAATCTGCGTTGACTTTTTCTTTTAGCAAGTATATACTTGAAAAAAGAAATAAGAGGGGGAAGGAAAATGGACCAAAAAAGTAAAAAAGTAATTATCTTAATAGCTATGATAGTTACAGTATTAATAATAGTTACAGTTTGTTTTTTTATATGGTATAACAGTAATAAAACAAATCCAGAAGAAATATTAATAGCGTATGTAGATGATTTGAAAAACCAAAATTATGAAGCTATGTATGAAAAGATTAGTAAGAAAAATAATGTGAATAAAGAAAAATTTATAGCAAGAAATAAAAACATCTATGAAGGAATAGAAGCTAAAAACATTAGCATTAGCATTGCAAAAACAACAAAAGAAGGAGATAGGGCACAAATTATTTTTTCTACTAGTATGCAAACAATAGCTGGTGAAATAAACTTTTCTAATACAGCCAATTTAGTAAAAAATGAAGAAAATAGTTATGAAATAGAATGGTCTTCATCACTTATTTTTCCAGAGTTAAAAGAGGATTATAAGATAAGAGTAAAAACTTTAGAAGGAATAAGAGGAAAAATATTGGATAGAAATGACGTAGTTCTTGCAGGAAAGCAAACAGCTTCTTCCATTGGACTTGTGCCAGGGAAAATGCAAGAAAATAGAAAAGAAGATATTGTGCAAATTGCTACATTATTGGATATTTCAGAAGAAACTATTCAAAATGCTTTATCAGCTTCTTACGTAAAAGAAGATACTTTTGTACCTTTAAAAACTGTACAAAAAAGTGAGCAAGAATTAAAAAATCAGTTATTAGAAATTCCTGGTATAAAAATTATAGATACAACAGCACGTGTATATCCATTGGGGGAAGCAGTATCCCATTTGTTAGGTTATGTACAAACGATTAGTACAGAAGAACTAAAAGAAAATGCTGATAAGGGCTATACAGAGACTAGTGTAATTGGAAAAACAGGTCTAGAAAAGACGTATGAAGATACACTACATGCTACAGATGGAGCAGAAATTTATATGACAGATGCAGAAGGAAATAAAAAGAAAACACTTGCTAAAAAACAAGAGAAAAATGGAGAAAATATCAAATTAACAATAGATGCTACAGTACAACAAAAATTATATGAGCAATTAAAAGAAGATAAAGCAACTGCTGTGGCAATGAACCCAAATACAGGAGAGATTTTGGCATTAGTAAGTTGTCCTACATTTGATTCTAACGATTTTAGTTTGGGAATGACAACAAATGAATGGAATCGATTATCACAAGATGAAGCAAAACCATTATACAATCGATATTTACAAGCTTATGTGCCAGGTTCATCTTTTAAGCCAATTACAGGAGCTATTGGATTAGAGACAAATGCCTTTTCAGCGGAGGAAAATTTTGGAACGAGTGGTACAAAATGGCAAGCATCCACTAGTTGGAAAGATTTCTACGTAACAACACTTACTACATATTCTGGCTTGGCAAACTTACAAAATGCACTTGTTTATTCAGATAATATTTATTTTGCAAAAGCAGGGATCAAAATAGGAAAAGATAATTTTATTAATAAATTAAATGCATTAGGATTTACAAGAAAAGTTAACTTTGAACAAGAATTAGCCATGTCTAGTTATTCTAATAGTGGTAGCTTTAATACAGAGACACAATTGGCTAATACAGGATATGGGCAAGGAGAACTTTTAGTTAACCCAGTACATATGGCAATGATATATTCTAGTTTTGCTAACGAAGGGAATATGCTTCAAGCATATTTGATTTATAAAGAAGATAAAACGCCTACCTATTATGCAGAGAAAGTATTTTCGAAAGAAACAGCAGATACTATAAAAGAAGATTTAATACAAGTAGTAGAAAATCCAAATGGAACAGCACATAGTGCGAAGGTAGAGGGGGTAGTCTTAGCTGCTAAAACAGGGACAGCAGAAATAAAGGATAGTAAAGATGATACCGAAGGTACAGAATTAGGATGGTTTAATGCTTTTACTACAGACAAGAATGCTCAAAATCCGTTGTTGATTGTTAGTATGGTGGAAGATGTTAAAAATAGAGGAGGGAGCCATTATGTGTTAGAAAAAATAAAGCCCATGTTTGAGTAAAGTATACTACAAGACCGAAATGTGAACATCTGCCAAAAGGGATAGACCCTTTGGCAGATGTTCACATTTAAGACAGAGTTAAAATGGCCTTTCTAGCTAATTCGTCACAACGATTATTATATGCATTATCGCTATGTCCTTTTACTTTAATAAACTCAATTTTATGTACTTGGGTAAATTGATATAAGGTTTGCCACAAATCTTTATTTTTTACGGGAGAACCATCCGCTGTTTTCCAATTTTTTTTCATCCAATTATAGATCCAACCTTGCGTAAATCCATTGATAACGTAAGCACTATCGCTATATACTTTAATAGAACAAGGAAATTTGATTGATTTTAAAGCTTCTATAATTGCGGTAAGTTCCATAACATTATTAGTAGTATCAGGTTGGCTACCTGAAATTTCTTTTTTATGTTCACCACACATCAAAATAGCTCCCCACCCACCAGGACCAGGATTTCCGAGAACAAGCTCCATCTGTATAAATTGTTACTTCTTCCATATATTTTTTTCCTTTCATTGTAAATTTATTTATTTTATGGTATTATACCAATAGTAAAAAAAATAAACAAGAGGGGGAAAAATAATGGCAACTGTTTTAGGAATTATAGCAGAATATAATCCGTTTCATAATGGACATCTTTATCACATAAAGGAAAGTAAAAAACAAACAGGAGCAAAATATGTGATATGTGTAATAACAGGAAATTTTACCCAACGTGGAGATACTTCTTTAGTGAATAAATGGGTAAAAACACAAATGTGTCTTGCAGGCGGAGCAGATATTGTAATAGAGTTGCCAACCATTTATAGTATTTCTAGTGCAGAGAATTTTGCACAGGGAGCTATTAAAATATTAGACAGTCTAAAAATTGTAGATACCCTTTCTTTTGGAACAGAAACGCAAGACCTTGCAGCGTTAAATAATATTACAAATGTAGTGTATTACGAACCTAAAGAATATGTTAGTATATTGAATCATGAGTTAGGGAAAGGAGTTTCTTTTCCTAAGGCAAGAGAAAACGCAGTACTTATGTATCTGAATGATATTAAACGTTATGCTAATATTTTATCAGGTGCAAATAATATTTTAGCGATAGAGTATTTAAAAGCACTTCGCAAGTTAAAGAGCAACTTAAAACCTTTTTCTGTACAAAGAAAAAATGTATACTATAATGATGAACAGATTGTGGACGATTTTGCCAGTGCTACAGCTATCCGTAAAATGGTAAAGAGGGAACAATCAGAAGAGATACGAAAAGTAGTCCCTAAAAGCACATATACTTTATTACAAGAAGAAGTAAAAAGAGGAAAGACAGTAATAGGGTTAGAAAACTATGAGAAAGAAATATTGTATACTTTAAGAAAAATGTCATTAAAAGAAATACAAAACCTACCAGATGTAACAGAAGGCTTAGAAAATAACATAAAAAATGCGGCTAATTCTTGTAACAATCTAGGCGATTTAATAAATATTATTAAAACAAAACGATATACACAAACTAGAATACAAAGAATTTTATTATATAGTTTATTAGGAATTACAAAAAAAGATATGGAAATAGCAAAAAAAGTAACTCCCTATACTAGAGTATTAGGGTTCAATGAAAAAGGAAAAGAGATGTTATCTGACATATGTCACATTAATCCTAAAATTAATATAGTTACTTCTGTTAAAAAATTTATGGATAATTGCAGTAATAAAAATTTAAAAGAAATGTTAGAAAAAGACATTTTTGCCACTAATGTATATACCTTAGGATATTCCTATGATTCATGGGCAAATTTAGATTATACAAATAAACTAATTGTAATATAGAAAGAAGGAAAAGATATGAAAATAATTGGAGTAACAGGAAGTTCTGGAGCAGGAAAAACAGAAGTATGTAAAATATTGCAAAAAAAATACGATGCAGAAATTATCGATGCAGATACAGTTGCCAAGAAATTATCTAAAAAAGGAACAGTATACCTAAATTCTATTGTAAATCATTTTGGAGAAGATATTGTTTATAAAAATGGAGCCTTAAACCGTAAAAAATTGGCTAGTATGATATACGAAGATAATCAAAAAAGAGAACAATTAAATAGATGTACTTTTGATTTTATTGTACAAGAGATAAAAAAGCGTATTAATAGAGTGAATCATAAAGATATGATTCTAATAGATGCTCCTTTACTTTTTGAGAGTGGATTAGATAGTATATGTGATAGTGTTATTGTTATTTTAGCACAACCAGAAGAGCAAATTAAAAGAATATGTAAAAGAGATGGTATTACAGAAGAGATGGCAAAAAAACGATTAAATGCACAAAATACAAATGAATATTTTAAAGAAGTAGGTGATATTATTATTGTAAATGACAAAACGCTAGAAGATTTAAAACAAGCAATCGAAGCAATCGGAAAAAAAATTTAAATGTCCCACTTATCCCTGATATTTGTGGGACATTTTACAATTATATTACAAAATAATAACATTTTTGTGACAGTATTGAATTGCAAATGCTTTTAGCATATAATGAAGAAAAAATAAGGTTCTTTTGAAAAAAGCTTGGAGGGGAGTGTATGGAAGAGACATTTGCAGAATATATTTTGTCTGAAACAGACTGGGTTAGAAAAATGGAAATTGCTTATTATTTGGAAAAAAAGACAAAAATATTTTTTGATAAAACAGTGGTTTTAAAAACGGAGATGGCAAAATTATTCATAGAAACAATGCACTTAGATGTAGATGAGAATTTAGTAATTACAGCTTGTTTATTATGTAATTGCAAGAAAAAAGATAGTTTTACAGATTTAGATGAAATCCATATGTATGCTAAAAAAGGAGCAGAGTATCTAAAAACACTAGGATTTTCAGATAGATTTTGTAAAATTTGCGAAGAAGTAAATCGTTATAGTGGGAGTAGTCCTCGTGAAAAAGAGAGTGATATCTTAGAACTAGTGGATCAATTTGGAGGAATGGTATCGGATAGACCAGAAAGAAAAGGATTTTCTGTAGAAGATGCTTTAACCTTATTGGAATATAGAAATTTAAAAGGAAAAGATAATAGATATTTGCCACAATTTAAAGAGTTTATCAAACAAATGCAGGAGGTGTATGTATAATGGAAAATCGTATTACAGAGGCAATTACTTATATGATTGAGCAAAATAAAAAAGCACCTGACACAAAACAAGCGGTTATTAATGCAGCAAATTCTTATGAATATATTAAAACAGCACAAAAGATATTAGAAGAACAGATGCTAAACACAAAAGAAGAAACAGCAGATGTTCATCTTACTCCTAAAGTAGAGGATATAAAAAGAGAAATGGAAACAATAGTAATTAGAAGAACAAATGATGGAGAAAAAGAAAGATAAAAAGCTAGAAAATCTAGCTTTTCTTTTTAGAAAAAAGAAAGGAAATTAAAAATGTACGAAATATTTGCAGATTTACATGTTCATATAGGGAGAACAGAAAATGGAAAGCCAATAAAAATAACAGCAGCAAAATCCTTAAACTTTGCTAATATTGCAAAAGAAAGCTATGAAAGAAAGGGAATACAAGTAGTAGGCATTATTGATTGTGCCTCACCTTATGTAATAGAAGATATAGAGAAT
This sequence comes from uncultured Clostridia bacterium, assembly GCA_944386335.1. Taxonomy (GTDB): domain Bacteria; phylum Bacillota; class Clostridia; order TANB77; family CAG-508; genus UMGS1663. The sequence goes on from CALXAQ010000065.1 coordinate 14,442, forward strand.
TTCTTAAAAACAGGAGAAGCTTATGAAATAGAAGATGGAGGAATTATCTATAAAGATGAAATTTGTATATTGTTAGGTAGTGAAGTAGAAACTTCCGAAAAAGGAAGAAATGGAAATTCAGGAGCGGCACATAATATATGCTTTTTTCCGCATTTAGCAGATATCAAAGCTTTTTCTCGTGAAATGAGCAGACACATTAAAAATATTACTTTAAGTACACAACGCTCTAATATTTCAGGTTATGAATTGGTAGATATTGTAGAAAGATATCATGGAATTGTAATTCCAGCACATATTTTTACACCTCACAAAAGCTACTATGGGAACTGTACAGACCGCCTAATATATGTTTTTAAAGAGAAACTAGACAAAATTTTTGCAGTAGAACTAGGACTTAGTGCAGATACTCAGTTAGCGGATGAAATATCAGAATTAGAAACTAAGACTTTTCTTACGAATTCAGATGCACATTCTCTACCAAAAATTGCAAGAGAATATAATAAAATGTTGGTAAAAGCTATTTCTTTTAAAGAAATAGTAAAAGCACTAAAAGGAGAAGATGGTAGAAAAATATTAGCTAATTATGGATTAGACCCAAAACTTGGAAAATATCATAGGACCTATTGCGACGATTGTAATCAAACCATTGAAACAAAAGAACCAGTAGAAATTTGCCCAAAATGTGGAGGAAAAAATATCACTTTTGGTGTTTTGGATAGAATTGAATTAATAAAAGATAAAGAGAAAAGTAAAAGTCCAGATAATAGACCAGAGTACATTTATCAAGTACCTCTAAGCTTTATCCCAGGAGTGGGAAACAAAGCGATGGATAAATTATTAATTCATTTTGGAACTGAGATGAATATTCTTCACAAAACCACAAAAGATGATTTAGAAGCTGTAGTAGGAGATAAAATTGCCACAGCAATCGTAAAGGCAAGAGAAGGCAAGGCACAAATACAAGTTGGTGGAGGAGGTGTTTATGGAAAGGTAAAATAAATTTTAGTTCTAATCTTTTTCGTTATGGAATAGACATTATGTAGAAGAAACTTAAGAGAGGAAGGAAAAGATTTGAACGCAAAACGAGAGAAAAGAACAACTAAAAAGGGGAAGCTTCTAATTTCCCTTATCCAACAACATGTTATCAATCATAAAAGAGAGTATTGCATAGTAGCTTTATTATTTTTAATAGGCATTGTAGTAGGAGTTATTTTTGTAAATAATATGGAACAAACAGAAATGAACAAGATACAAGAATACTTAAATAATTTTGTAACAGCCTTAAAGACAGATTATCAAATTGATCAAGGGGTATTATTAAAAAATTCTATTGCACAATATGTAATATTAGCAGTTTTAATTTGGTTTATGGGATCTACCGTAATAGGTATCCCCATAGTATACGTAATAGTTGCTATGAGAGGATTTAGTTTAGGTTATACTATATCTTGTGTGATAGCTACCTTAGGAATGGAAAAAGGAATTCTATTTTGTAGTATTACTATGCTGCTACAAAATATAATAGCAATACCTGCTATTTTAGCATTAGCAGTTAGTGGAATAAAATTGTATCAATCTATTGTAAAAGATAAACGCAGAGAAAACATAAAACTAGAAATATGCAGACATACAATTTTTTCAATTTTTATGTTGCTATTATTACTATTTTCTTCTGTAATAGAAGTATATTTATCTAGTAACTTATTAATGTGGTCAATAAATATTATATAAGGCAAGAAAAAAATTGTAGAATTTTGTAAAAATGACTTTACTTTTTTTTCGGAATTTGATATAACATATGTAGTTTATGTAAATTGTATTAATTTGTACATAAAACAATAAAATCAATAAGAGAATAGGGGAGCTGAAATGGAAAAACAAATTAAACTTTTTTTAGAATTTCTTCAAAATGATAAGAAGGTATCTGATAATACTCTGCAATCTTATAAGAGAGATATTACGTATTATCACAAATATTTAGAGAGTAACAATTTAAACTATGCAAAAATGGGGGAAGAAGACATTAAGAATTATCTTTCACATTTACAAGAAATTGGTAAAAAACCATCTACAGTTTCTAGAAGTTTAGCATCCATACGTTCTTTTTATCAATTTTTAGTAAAAAATAAAAAAGCTAAAAAGGATCCAACTGCAAGTATACAATCTCCAAAAATTGAGAAAAAAGCACCAAGCGTACTAACTGCTAAAGAAGTAGAATTGTTGCTAGATCAACCAAAGGATGTAGATTTAAAAGGAACAAGAGATAAAGCAATGTTAGAGTTTGCTTATGCAACAGGAATGAGAGTAACAGAGATTATATCCTTGAATATAGAGGATATTAATTTGGAAGAAGGCTATGCTGTATGCCATACAGGAGCAAAACAAAGAACAATACCATTAGGCTCTATGTCTTTAAAAGCCCTAAAAGAATATATAGAAGAAGCAAGACCAATTTTAATTAAAGATGAAAGTGTAAAAGCATTATTTGTCAATATTAATGGTCAAAGATTAACTAGACAAGGTTTCTGGAAAATTGTAAAATATTATAAAGAGCAAGCTCATATTACAAAAGATATTACTCCACATGTGCTTAGACATTCTTTTGCAACACATCTTTTACAAAACGGAGCAGATTTAAAAGCCATTCAAACAATGTTGGGACATTCTGATATATCTTCTACACAAGTGTATATGCAATTTCAAGATGAAGGTTTGAAAAATATATATAGAAAAGCACATCCAAGAGCATAAAAGTTATTGGGAAAATGCATTAAAGTAGAAATAGAGAAGAGTAACTTCGCTTAAGGTTACTCTTTTTTTGTAGCTAAAAATTAACGGCAAACATCTTGACAGCTGACAATAATAAGGTTAAAATAAAATAGGAGACAAAATATATTCTAAAAATCAATTAGAGTGATATATATTTATGTACATTGAAAATAAAATAAGAAAGAGGTGTAAAATTATGGAAATCATAATTAATATCGCCGTATTTCTAGTCTCAGCCGTTATTTTCACTTTTGTAGGAATTGCAATTCGTAAGAAAATAGCAGAATCTAAAATGAAAAGTGCAGAAAGTGAAGCAAAAAGAATTATTGAACTAGCAAATAAAGAAGCAGAAAATAAGAAAAAAGAAGAAATTTTTAAAGCAAAAGAAGAAATTATGAATGCTAGACAAGAATTAGACAAAGAGATTAGGGAAAGAAGGGGCGAAGTACAAAGTCAAGAAAGACGCTTAATCCAAAAAGAAGAAAATCTTGAGAGAAAAATGGAAAATCTAGAAAAAAAGGAAAGAGAACTAGATAGTAAACTACAAGCACAGCAAAAAAGAAAAGAGGAAATCGATAGCCTTTATGACCAAAAAATGCTAGAGTTGCAAAAAGTAGCAGAACTTACAGCAGAAGAAGCAAAAAAACAATTGCTTACAGAGTTAGAAAAGCAAATTACAAATGAGCAAGCAGCTATTATCAGAGAGAAAGAACAAAAAGCAAAAGAAACAGCAGATAGAAATGCAAGAGAGTTAATTAGTTATGCTATCCAAAAATGTGCAGCAGACCATTCTCAAGAAACAACTGTATCGATTGTACCACTTCCTAACGATGATATGAAAGGAAGAATTATTGGTAGAGAAGGAAGAAACATAAAGGCATTAGAAACATTAACAGGAATTGACTTAATTATTGATGATACACCAGAGGCTGTTGTCATTTCAGGTTTTGATCCATTAAGAAGAGAAGTAGCCAAAATTGCTCTTGAAAAATTAATTGATGATGGTAGAATTCATCCAACTAAGATAAAAGAAATGGTAGAAAAGGCAAAAGAAGAGCTAGAGCAAACTATCAAAGAAGAAGGCGAAAGAGCAGCTATGGAGGCAGGGGTATTAGATTTACATCCTGATATCATAGCACTACTTGGAAAATTAAGATATAGGACAAGCTATGGACAAAATGTCTTAAATCATTCCATAGAAGTTTCTAATTTAGCAAGAATTATGGCAGAAGAGATGGGACTAAATCCAAAAGTGGCTAGAAGAGCAGGTCTTCTTCATGATATTGGAAAAGCATTAGACCATGATATGGAAGGAACACACGTAGAAATAGGTGTAGAAATATTGAAAAAATACAAAGAAAATGACATTGTAATAAATGCAGTAGAAGCACATCATGGAGATGTAGAGCCTTTAAGCATAGAAGCTGTATTAGTACAAGCAGCAGATGCTATTTCTGCATCAAGACCAGGAGCAAGAAGAGAAACATTAGAAGCCTACATTAAGAGATTAGAAAAATTAGAAGAAATTGCAGATTCTTTTGAAGGAGTAGAAAAATCTTTTGCTATCCAGGCAGGACGTGAAGTAAGAATTGTTGTAAAACCAGAAAAAATTTCCGATAGCAAAATGACATTACTTGCTAGGGATGTTGCTAAAAAAGTAGAAGAAGAAATGGATTATCCAGGACAAATTAAAGTCAACATCATTAGAGAGACAAGAGTAGTAGATTACGCAAAATAATGCAATTTAGGGACGTTCCTTAAAGTTCATAAAAACAAAAAATAAAAAGCTTTAGATTGAAAAATATCTAGGGCTTTTTTCTTTACGAATGTGTTCAAAACTTAAATTTTTCTAAAAAACCTTTCTTTTTTTTGAAATATATAATATAATAGGCTCATAAATTTATGCCAAGGAGGAAATCAAAATGAGTAGTAGTGGCAAAACAAGCAAACATACAAAAAGTGATATGGATAAAACAAAACAATATAAAATAAAGAAGAGCAAGAAAAATAAAAAATCCTCAAATAATGAGGAAACAAAAGTAATGAAAGATGGGAAAAATTATCAAAAAGTAAAGAAACCAAAACAGAAAAAACATAAAGTTTTAAAAAGAGTAATTTTAGGATTATTTTTAATTTGCTTAATATTGGTTATTATTGCGTTAGGAATTGTAGCAGGCATCTTCTTTAGTGATAAGTACCAAATGTCCAAAGATGTTCTAAGTATTGAAAAGAGAAATTCTACCGTAGTAGATGCAGATGGAAATGTAATTGCAACTTTAGCAGGAGAAGAAAACAGAAAACCGATTTCTCTAGATGAAATGCCAACATATTTGCCAAAAGCATTTATTGCAATAGAGGACAAGAGATTTTATGAGCATGGAGCTGTAGACTGGGGAAGAACTTTATATGCAACAGTTACTTATATATTTAATGGAGGAAAATCCTCTTTTGGAGGAAGTACAATTACACAACAATTAATTAAAAACTTGTATGATGATGACGATAGAAGTGGTCTTGCTGGAATTGAAAGAAAAATTAGAGAGATGGCACGTGCCTATAACCTAGAAAAGGTTGCTTCTAAAGACGAAATACTTGAAACTTATTTAAATTATATTTACCTAGGTGGTTATAAAGATGGAATCGATGTAATGGGAGTAGAAGTGGCATCAGAATATTATTTCTCTAAATCGGCAAAAGATTTAACTATTGCGCAAGCTGCTTTCTTAGCAGGAATTAATAATACGCCAAATAGTTATTATCCTTTTGATGCAGAAACAGATAAAACAAAAAAAATACAAACTAGAACAAAAACTGTACTTGCAGAAATGAAAGACCAAGGTTACATATCAGAAGAAGAATATAATACAGCTGTAGCAGAAGTAGATGCAGGTCTAGGTTTTCAAAAAGGAAATGTAAGCAATGCTGTTAACTATTCTTATCATACATCAGCTGCTATTGAACAAGTAATTACTGATTTGATGGAACAAGAAGAAGACTTATCCTATAAAGCAGCAAAAGCAAGAATATTTAGTAATGGATATACCATTTATACAACACAAAAAACAGAGATACAGAATACAATGGAAACAGAATACAAAAAAGATACTTATGTAGTAAATGGTAGAGAAAAGAAAGATGGACAATTAATTAATACAGGACATAGCCAATCTGCAATGGTCATTATAGACCATACAACGGGGCAAGTAGTTGGTACAATGGGGGCTTTAGGATCGGATTCAGATGTTTCTGGCATGAATAGAGCCACACAAGGAAAAATACAGCCAGGCTCTTCATTTAAACCAATTGCTGTAATTGCTCCAGCACTAGAAGAAGGAATTATTACAGCAGCTACTGTATATG
>CALXAQ010000066.1 GCA_944386335.1 uncultured Clostridia bacterium
AAGAAATTGCCTATAGTAAAGCACATGAATTATATGGAGACCCACTTCCAGAAATTGTACAATCCAGACTAGATAAGGAACTAGAATCTATTATAAAAAATGGATTCTCCGTTATGTATATTATTGCCCAAAAACTAGTGTGGAAATCTAATGAAGATGGCTATATTGTAGGTTCCAGAGGAAGTGTTGGTTCTTCTTTTGTAGCAAATATGACAGGTATTACAGAAGTAAATTCTTTGCCACCACACTATCGTTGTCCGAACTGTAAATATTCTGATTTTACAGACTATGGCTATCAATGTGGATTTGACTTGCCAGATAAAGATTGCCCAAAATGCGGACATAAAATGGTAAAAGACGGCATAGATATTCCATTTGAAACCTTCTTAGGATTTAATGGAGATATAGAGCCAGATATAGACTTAAACTTCTCAGGAGAGTATCAAGCAAAAGCACACCGCTATACAGAGGTTATTTTCGGAAAAGGTACTACTTTTAAAGCGGGAACCGTTGGCACGGTAGCAGATAAAACAGCTTTTGGTTATGTGAAAAAATATTATGAAGAAAGAGGTATTCCAGTCAATAATGCAGAAGTGCTACGTGTGGCACAAGGCTGTACAGGAATTAAAAGAACAACAGGTCAGCACCCAGGAGGAATTATTGTTGTGCCAAAGGGAAGAGAAATTTATGAATTTACGCCAGTACAACATCCTGCGGATGACCCGAATTCAGATATTATTACTACCCATTTTGATTACCACTCCATTGACCAAAACTTATTAAAATTAGATATTCTAGGACACGATGATCCTACCATGATTCGTATGCTATACGATTTAACTGGAATTGACCCAACAAAAGTGCCTTTGGATGATAAAGAAACCATGTCCATTTTTAGTTCTACAAAGGCATTGGGAGTAACACCAGAGCAAATAAAAACAGAAGTAGGAAGTTATGGAATACCAGAGTTTGGAACAAAATTTGTAAGAGGCATGCTTGTAGATACCAAACCAACTACATTTGACGAGTTAATTCGTATTTCTGGTCTATCCCATGGTACAGATGTATGGCTAGGAAATGCACAAAGTTTAATTGAAGAAGGAACGGTTACCTTAAATGAGGCAATCTGTTGCCGTGACGATATTATGATTTACTTAATTAAAAAAGGTTTGCCACCAAACCCTGCTTTCAAAATTATGGAGACAGTGCGTAAAGGAAAAGCATTAAAAGACCCTGCTAAATGGGCAGAATATGTGTCACTTATGAAAGAACATGATGTTCCAGATTGGTATATTAAATCTTGTGAAAAAATAAAATACATGTTCCCAAAAGCACACGCCGCAGCTTATGTAACTAACGCCTTTCGTATTGCGTGGTTTAAGGTACATCAGCCTAAAGCATATTATACTGCTTACTTTACTATTAGGGCAGATGAATTTGATAGTGATATTATGTGCCATGGAGAAGAACGTGTAAAAAATAAAATGAAAGAAATCGATTTACTAGGCAATAGTGCTACAGCCAAAGATAAAAATATGTATGCTATCTTGGAATTGGTTATGGAAATGTATGAAAGAGGTATTAACTTCTTGCCAATTGACCTATATGAATCTCATGCAACCAAATTTAAAATGGAAGAGGATGGCATTAGACCACCACTAAATAGTATACCAGGACTAGGGACTGTGGCAGCAGAGGGAATAGATGAAGCGAAAAAAGAAGGCAAATTCATGTCTATTGATGATATGAAAATACGTTCTAAAATAGGAAAATCTGTTGTAGAATTGCTAGATAAAGTAGGTTGCTTAAAAGGGATGAGTCAAAGTAACCAAATGAGTTTGTTTGGATAAAAAGACGATTTAAGAGAGAAAAGGAGAATAGAAATGCTAAATAACACCATACCATTAGGAGAAATATTTACACTTTCCAATATCATTTGCTATTTGTTGGTTATTAATATAATTACATTTTTAGCAATGTGGATAGATAAAAGAAAAGCCCAAAAAGGAAGCTGGAGAATTAGTGAAAAAGCACTATTTACCCTTGTGTTATTAGGTGGTGGAGTAGGAGGCATTTTAGGAATGTATATCTTCCACCACAAAACACAAAAACCAAGATTTGTAGTAGGTTTCCCTTTTATATTGCTATTTGAAATAGCTGTTGGAATCTTTTTATATTTTCAATTTTGGCACTAAATATAATCATAAGCATAAATCAAGAAAAGAGAGCATACAATGAAGTAACCTATAACAAAATTTTAAGAAAATCTTAAGAAAAAATTGACGAAATTTGTAAGCTATGATATTATGTAGAAAAATAAAAAGAGGAGGGAAAAATAATGTATAGTAGTTCATCATCTTATTTAAGAGACGTAGATAGCATAGTAGGAAATTCTGTATGGCTAATTATATCTTTAGTTTTAGCTATCGTAGGAGGTATTTTAATATATTTTCTATTTTTAAGCCGAAAGAATGATGGAAAATTTACAGGTTTTGCAGGATGGCTATACGATTTCTTATCATTCAAAAAAATGTTTTTAGAAGCATTACTAAAAATTACATATCTAGTTGTAGCTATCTATATTACCTTATCATCATTTGCTATTATAGGTTATAACTTCTTAGGATTCTTATCAGCATTAATTATAGGAAACCTAATAGCAAGAGTTGTTTATGAATTTTCACTAATTCTATTAGTTATTTGTAGAAATACTACAGAGATTGCTAGAAATACAAAAAAATCTTCTAACGAAGAAAACAAATAAGATAAAAAAATAAAAATGCCAGAATTCTATTTCTGGTGTTTTTTTGTGATTATCTGCCCAAAATCCCCAACCCTTTTGGCAGATGTCCACATGAAAAACATAAAAAAAGTATACATTTTAAAAAAGAAATGGTATAATCATATAGCAAGCAAAAAAGAATAGATATGAAGGATATAAAAAGAGGATATACTGGTAGAATATTAGAAGAAGGGGAAGAAGAGAGATGAAGGAACAGTTTATTAGATTATTGCAAGAAATACCAAGGGAAGGAATAGATAAATTAATTGAATTTTTAAAAGCTTCCGATTTTTTTGAGGCACCAGCTAGTACCAGATTTCATGGAGCATTTCAAGGCGGACTGCTAGCACATAGTATGAAAGTATATGAAATTTTAAAAACAAAAACATCAGACTCTGATTCTGTTAGAATTATTGCATTGTTACATGATATATGCAAAGCAAATTATTATAAAACAGATTATCGTAATGCTAAAAATGAATTAGGAGTATGGGAAAAAGTACCTTATTATACAGTAGATGATACGATTCCGTATGGGCATGGAGAAAAATCTGTTATGATGTTATCCGAGTTTATTAAATTAACCAACGAAGAAAAGTATGCTATTCGTTGGCACATGGGATTTACAGAACCAAAAGAATTATATGGAACGATAGGTCTTGCTTATAAAAAATATCCTATTGCTTTATTAACACATGAAGCAGATTTAGAAGCTAGCTATTTTTATGATATATAAGAGGAAATTTAATAGAAAAAGAATAAAATTAAAAAGGAAAAGGAAAAATGATATAAAAGAAAGGGAAAATAAAAGGTGTGTTCCAAATCATAACAAGGAGGATAAAAAAATGAAAAAAGTGAAAGATCCAGTTAGTCGGTTATTCTCATTTAATAGGAACAGTTTTAGCGATAGCAGGATTAGTTCTTTTAATTGTATATTCTGCTCTTTATGGAGAAGGGGCATGGGATGTAGTATCTTTTACTATTTTTGGAGTAGCACTTGTGTTACTGTATCTTTTTAGTACACTATATCATTTGTTAAATTTAGGCCCAAAAGGGACAAATGTATTTCGTAAATTTGACCATATGATGATATATATATTAATTGCAGCTACTTATACTCCAATATGTTTAGGTCCTTTAAGAGGACCTTGGGGATGGAGCATTTTTGGAGTAGTATGGGGATTGGCTATTTTGGGAATTATTTTAACAGCAGTATGGATAAAGGCACCAAGATGGCTCACTACAAGTATTTATGTGGGAATGGGATGGTTAGTAATGATTATGGCATATCCATTACTAAAAACATTTCAAGAATTAAATGCACTTCCGTCCCTTTTGTGGTTATTAGCAGGAGGCATTTTCTATACTATAGGAGGCATTATTTATGGTCTAAAAAAAGCACCTCTTACTACGAAGCATTTTGGATTTCATGAAATTTTTCATATTTTTGTTATGTTAGGAAGCTTTTGTCAATTTTGGTTTATATTCCATTACTTATTGTATATATAGGACTGTAATTTAGGGACGTTCTTTAAATAACAAAACAATTATAAATGATAGAAAATTATATAAATGGAACCATATGGAAATATTTTATGAACAATAAATATGTGAAAGAAGGATTAAAAAAATTAGGCTTTGTAAATAGTAAGGAAAAAATTACTGTAAAATAGAGTTAAACTTAATATAAAAAAAGTAAAAGGCTACAAAATGATATTGTTTTGTAGCCTTTTACCATTGGTGTTATGGATATGACTAATTAGTATAATAACTCTTTACTCTTATAGATTTTCTAAAATAACTGATCCAAATAACAGCATATAGTACATTGGGAATAATGAGTACCATTTCTTGTACATAGTAAGTACTATTATAAATATAAGAAGCATCGAAAAAAGAGTAAATAATACGTAATAAACATAGTACAATAGTGATTGCGGCAAGAAAACTCAAATTACGAATAACTTTTTTAGGAGTTTCTCTTGTTATGTAAAAAATACTATTGTAGTATACGTTAAAAAGTTATTGATAAATGCTATATTTTATGGTATTATTTTAGCAGATAAGAGAAAGGAGAAAGTAATGATTAGAGTAGAGCATATAACCAAAAAATTTGTTAGGAATAAAAATAAAAGTGAAAAAGAAGAATTTTATGCAGACAAAGATATTACATTTGAGGCAAATAGTGGAGAAATTATTGGAATACTTGGACCAAATGGTGCTGGAAAAACCACTCTGTTAAGAATGATAGCAGGGATATTAGAACCGACAGCAGGAAAAATTACTTTTGATGGAATGAATTATAAAAATAATGAAATTGAAATAAAGCAAAGGATTGCTTATTTATCGGGTAATACAAAAATATATGATACGTTATCTACATACGAATTATTAAAAATGTGTTGTGATTTATATGGCGTAGATAAAGAAAAAAGTGAGGATAGAATAAAAGAAATTACAAAAGTATTAGGAATGGAATCATTTTTATATAATAAAATTGCAAATTTATCAACAGGTCAAACTCAAAAAGTAAATTTGGCAAGATGCTTAGTACACGATCCACAATATTACATTTTGGATGAGGCAACAACAGGATTAGATATTATATCTAGCCAAATTATATTAAACTTTATTAAGGAAGAAAGAGATAGAGGAAAATCGATACTTTACTCTACACATTACATGGAAGAAGCAGAAAATATATGTAATAAAGTTATCATGATTCATAAAGGAAAGGTTGTCAAAACTGGAAGCCCTGATGGAATAAAAAAAGATACAAATACCACAAACTTAAGAGATGCTTTTTTTACAATAATTGGAGGTGCTTCAAATGAAGAATAATTTATGGAATATTTTAAAGAAAGAATTGAGAGAATTATTTAGGGACAAAAAGTCTCTTGCAATGATGCTAATAATACCAGTATTTATACCACTTTTAGTAATTGGAATGTCGGCTTTATTTGAAGCACAAGTAAGTAAAGATATAGAGGAATATAATAAAATTGGAGTTGTTTATTCCATGTCTGATATAGAAAAAAACATTGCAGAAGAAATGAATATACAAATTATAAATGGAAGTGAAGAAGAATTAAAGCAAAAATACGAAAAGGAAGAAATAAATTTATATATAACGAAACAAGATACTAAATATGTGATAAATACAGATGGCTCTGATACAAGCACCTATTCTACTGGTTTAGTGGAATCCTATTTTAATGCCTATAAGCAATATTTGCAACAAAACTACCTGCAAAAAAAAGGTGTAAATCCAAATGAGATATTTAACATCATTACTGTAGAAGAAAATAGAATAGAACAAGATAATTATTTTGCTAATTACATAAAAAATTATGCTTTCCTTTTTATCATGATGGCAATAACTGTTTCTGCAACATATCCAGCAACAGATACAACCGCAGGGGAAAGAGAAAGGGGCACTTTAGAAACCTTACTTACATTTCCAATAAAGAGTAAAGATATTATAGTGGGTAAATTTTTGGGAGTTACAATATCCTCTATTGTTACAGGGATAATCAGTTTAATGCTTGCAATTATTTCTCTTTTAATTACAAAGAATATGTTTTCTATATATGAAGAAATAGAAACAATGTTCTCACCAGTAACAATATTATTTGCAATAATTGTAATTATAGCTTATTCTTTCTTTATAAGTGGATTATGCATTAGTATTGCGAGCAGATCAAAAACATTTAAAGAAGCACAAAGTGCATTAACACCATTAACTTTCATATCATTCTTTCCAGGGATGATTGCGTTTATGATGGGAATAACAACAACGCCATTGCTTTCTATAGTACCATTTATAAATTTTACATTAATATTTACAGATATAAACAATGGAACAATAGATGTACTAAATATATTATTGATGACATTATCTACAATTTTTTATATAAGCATTGTATTTACATATATTATCAAACAATATAAATCAGAAAAAGTATTGTTCGCAAAGTGAAAATGTAATATTTTAAGAAATTACTGTCTTATGCAGTAAGAATGTTATAAAGGAGAGGTAAATTTAGTAATATAAGATAAAAAATTATATAATGATAACGTTAAATAGCGGTTTTGATGATATATTAGTTTTACCATTTATTATGGTAACTGAAAAATTAATAGACACGAAACACTGGTTAGTAAGGGATACAATAAACTATTTTCTATCTTTCTCCAAAATTGAAAAT
>CALXAQ010000067.1 GCA_944386335.1 uncultured Clostridia bacterium
GCAAAAAATATAATCCCTAAAATAACTACAATTCCTACAATAATAAACAATATTTTCAATCCTCTTTTCATAAACATCACCATTTTTACCTTTCATTTTACAATTTAATCTTGAAGATAACTTACTAGTTATCTGATGCATTCTAATTAATCTTCTTTATATACCATTTTAATATAGCATAATTTTTTAAAATTACTTTAAATTTTTTACTATATGGAATCCATTTAAGTTTCATTTAACGTACTATTGCATAGGTGTATGATATTTTAATATTGCCAATTACCTATTTCATCTACATATTCTTTATATTGTGGCATATAAGTTTCTATCATTTGATAGAAAGATTTTGTGTGATTTTTATATCTTAAAGGGCAAAATTCATGTAATAAAATATAACGAATGATTTCTGGGGAATACATCATCATCTTTTCATTGATATAAATAATATTGTTTTCACATTTAGCAAGAATTTTTTCTGATTGAATAAATTCAATCTCCTCTGGTGCTAATCCTGTTATTACTCTAATTTCTTCTAGCATATTTTCCATTTCTTTTTTTGCTACCATATGATACATCTTTTTTATTAACATACTAATAATTTCTTGTTTCTCCATTTTTTTATAAATAGAAGGCAATATCACTTCTATATTCTTTTTTTCAATATTCAATAATGGTGCATTTTTATCTTGATAGATAATTTCTAAATCATATACTTTGCCTAGTAATTTTACTGTTCTATTTTTATACAACTCTTTTTTTCTTTGGCAACTTTTTTCATATTCTTTTCTTTTTTCTATAATCCATTGTTTTTTTTCTTCTACAATTCTTTGAATTTGTTTGTTGGTGGTATACCAAGGTGCATTAATGACTACTTCTCCATTTTGTATGCTAATATATAAATCTCTATTTGCAATTTTGTTTACTGTATATGTAATTACATTATTTTTTGTTCTAAATAAATTCATTTCAACCACTCCTTACAAATTCTTGTTTTGTAAACTCTTGTTCGCTTTTGTTGTTTCTATTTTATTCTTTTTTTCATTTTTTGTCAATACTTTTTTTGTATTTTTATAAAATTTTTGTTCGTATGTTTTGGGATGTCTGCAAATACCTATTTATGGCCATTCTTAGAGTATTTAATTCTTAGAATATTTACAATTTTTCTTATCTTATGCTTTTTATTCTTTTAAACTTTTGTTCATTATTCCTTATGTTGCAAAAAATACTCTTATTTATACTATAAGGATATTTATGTTTTTTATCTACATAATTTAAAATAACTACTATGAATTTCTTCCAAAAAAACTGAGGTAGAAAGCATTTAAAGTTTTCCACCCCAACTATTGATATTAAGTCTTTTCTATTTCATTGCTTCTTCTACTGCTACCGCAACAGATACGGTTGCTCCAACCATTGGGTTATTTCCCATACCAATTAATCCCATCATTTCTACGTGAGCTGGTACGGAAGAAGATCCTGCAAATTGTGCATCAGAGTGCATTCTTCCCATAGTATCTGTCATACCGTAAGAAGCTGGTCCTGCAGCCATATTATCTGGGTGCAATGTTCTTCCTGTTCCTCCACCAGATGCTACTGAGAAATATTTTCTTCCTGCTTCTATTCTTTCTTTCTTGTAGGTACCTGCCACTGGGTGTTGGAATCTTGTTGGGTTTGTAGAGTTTCCTGTAATAGATACATCTACATCCTCAAGCCACATAATAGCTACACCTTCTCTTACATCATTTGCGCCATAGCATTTTACTTTAGCTCTTTCTCCATCGGAATAAGCAATTTCTTCTACTACTTTTACTTTTCCTCTAAAGAAGTCAAATTCTGTTTTTACATAAGTAAATCCATTAATTCTAGAAATAATTTGTGCAGCATCTTTTCCAAGTCCATTTAAAATAACTCTTAATGGTTCTTTTCTTACTTTATTAGCTGATTTTGCAATACCAATTGCTCCTTCTGCTGCTGCAAAACTTTCATGTCCTGCAAGAAAAGCAAAACATTTTGTATCTTCTGATAATAACATAGAGGCTAGATTTCCATGTCCTAATCCTACTTTTCTATCATCTGCTACAGAACCTGGTATACAGAAGGCTTGCAAACCTTCTCCAATAGATTTTGCTGCATCTGCTGCCTTTTTATCTCCTTTTTTAATAGCAATTGCTGCTCCTAAAGTATATGCCCAACATGCGTTTTCAAAACAAATTGGTTGTATTCCTTTTACAATATCGTAAGGATTAAATCCTTTTTCTTTGCAAATTGCTAAAGCATCTTCAAAGTCTTTAATGCCATATTTTTGCATTACTGGTTTTATTTGTTCTATTCTTCTTTCATAACTTTCAAATGTTACTGCCATTCTTTTTTCCTCCTCTTTCTATTCTTTTCTAGGGTCTATTGTTTTTACTGCTTCATCAAATCTTCCATATTTTCCACTTGCTTTTTCTATTGCTTCCATAGGCTCTATACCAGCTTTTATATTATCCATCATTTTTCCTAAATTTACGTATTTATAGCCAATAATTTGATTTTCTTTATCTAACCCTATTTCTGTAATATAACCTTCAGCAAGTTCCAAATATCTTGGTCCTTTGGATAGAGTAGAATAGATAGTACCTGTTTGGCTTCTTGTTCCTTTTCCTAAATCTTCTAATCCTGCACCAATTGGAAGGCCATTTTCTGAGAATGCAGATTGTGTTCTTCCATATACAATTTGTAAGAATAATTCTCTCATAGCTGTATTAATAGCATCACATACTAGGTCTGTATTTAATGCTTCTAAGATAGTTTTTCCTACTAAAATTTCTCCTGCCATTGCTGCTGAATGTGTCATTCCACTACATCCAATTGTTTCTACTAGTGCTTCTTGTATTACTCCATCTTTTACATTCAAAGTTAATTTACATGCCCCTTGTTGTGGTGCACACCATCCCACACCATGAGTTAAGCCTGAAATATCTTTAATTTCTTTTGCTTTTACCCATTTTCCTTCCTCTGGAATAGGTGCTGGTCCATGGTCCACTCCTTTGCGTACAGGACACATTTCTTCTACTTCTTTTGAATAAATCATTTCTATTTCTCCTTTCAATGTAGTATTTTCTATCTTCTTTGTACTTTTTCTAAAGTACGCCTTTATTATATACTCTTTTCCTACTTCTTTCAAGTTTTATTTGAAATTTAATATCTGATTTCGACTTTCTTTTGCATTTTGTACTTCCTTTTTCATTTTACTTTCTTCCTCTAAATTCTTTTTTTTCTCTTGCTCTACTTTCTTTTTATAGATTTCATAAGCATCTTCCTTATGCTTTTCTTGCTTTTTTCTCTTTCCCTTTTCATATTGTCCGTATTGTATCTTCTTTTGCTTATATGCTTCATAAGGGTCTAACTCTATTTTTTCCTCTTTTTTCTTTTCTTTTGGTACCGCTGTCTCAGACTGTTTTTTATCATATTCTATGCTATTATGTACTTTCTTATGATAGATTCCTTCTGTATATACCTGTATTTCTTCATCTTTAAATTCCTTCTCCCTTTCATATTCTAATAGCATCGTCCTATCTTTTTTACTAAGTCTTTCTAAGGGATATTGCAAATATTTATACATCCAAATAATATGTCTATCCTCATTTGTATAAGGAGAACTCAGCAAATTATCATAGTGGTATTCTATATTTAATTTAGCATCTACAATACTTAGTGTTAAATTAGACCAAAGTTTTTCTCCTATTCTTTTAAACTCTTGTCTCAACTCTTGTATAGTATAATATAAATTATCTGCTAGCTTTAAATAGTCTTCTTCCTTCAAATTAAAACGATTGGGTATTTCATATACATTTACTGGATTCTTTTTTAAAATGCCTTTAGGGAAATAATAGAAAAACATTTCTCCTCTATACTCTTTTTCACTTCCATCTATGACAGAAGCATATAAATAAATGGATTCCCATTTTTCTGGTATCATATAAAATAGCTTATTTTGTATTTCTACATATAAACTTCTTAATTTTGATGTGTTTAACATATTTTCCCCCTTTATGTATGTTAGTAAATGCAAAAATAAGCAAACTTCCTATTTTACAGAAGCTCACTTATTTTTTCCATATTTTATTTGCCATTTATAATTAAACTTTCACCTGTCATTTCTGTTGGTTTTTCAAGTTCCATAATAGAAAGCATTGTTGGTGCTAAGTCAGCAAGTCTTCCTTCTCTTAATTTCGCATTTTCCATTCCTACTAAAATAAATGGCACAGGATTTGTAGTATGAGCTGTATGTGGCTCCCCTGTTTTATAATCAATCATTTGCTCTGCATTACCATGATCTGCAGTAATAAGTAACACTCCCTTTTGTGCATTTACTGCCTCTACTACTTTTCCTACACACTCATCTATGGTTTCAATTGCCTTGATGGCTGCCTCTAGATTTCCTGTATGACCTACCATATCTGGGTTAGCATAATTTAAAATAATACAATCATATTTTTTGCTATGGATGGCATCTACCACTTTTTCGGTAACTTCTGGTGCACTCATTTCTGGTTTTAAGTCATAAGTTTCTACTTTTGGGGATGGCACTAAAATTCTATCTTCTCCCGGATATTGTTTTTCTTCTCCTCCATTAAAGAAAAAGGTAACATGGGCATATTTTTCTGTTTCTGCAATTCTTAGTTGAGTAAGTCCTTTTTCTGAAATATATTCTCCAAAAGTATTTTTTAACTCTTCTTTCTTAAATGCTATGTTTACATTTGGCATAGTATCATCATAATTTGTCATGCATACATAATATAAATCCAAAGGTTTTGTTGGAAATTCATGAAAATCTGGGTCTACTAAAGTTCTTGTAATTTCTCTTGCTCTATCTGGTCTAAAATTAAAGAATATTACAGAATCATGTTCTCCAATAGTGGCTACTGGTGTTTCTCCATTGGTAATAACGGTTGGCTCTACAAATTCATCAAAAATTTCTTTTTGATAAGAACCTTCTATGGCAAGTGTACTAGATGCTTTTTTCTCTCCTTCACCATTTACCAATGCGTTATATGCCTTTTCTACTCTTTGCCATCTTTTATCTCTATCCATAGCGTAAAATCTACCAGTAATACTTGCTATTTTTCCTACACCTTTTTCTTTCATTTTTTCTTCTAACTCTGCTAAATAACTTTCGCCTGATGTAGGAGGTGTATCTCTACCATCCATAAAGCAATGTACATATACATCTTCGAAGTCTCTTCTTTTTGCTAATTCTAATAGTGCAAATAAATGACGAATATGACTATGCACACCTCCATCTGATAATAATCCCATCAAATGTAATTTAGAATGATATTTCTTGCAGTTTTCAATAGCTCCTACAAACTCTGGTATACTAAAGAAATCTCCATCTTCTATCGATTTTGTAATTCTGGTTAATTCTTGGTATACAATTCTTCCTGCTCCAATATTGGTATGGCCTACCTCTGAATTTCCCATTTGGCCTTCTGGAAGTCCTACATCTAGTCCACTTGTATGAATATCTGTTGTAGGACATGTTTTCATTAGTTTATCTATATTAGGTGTATTTGCTAATTTTATAGCATTACTATCTTCTCTTTCATTCTCTCCAAATCCATCTAATATCATTAGCATTGTTAATTTTTTATCCATTTTCTATTCCTTCCCTTTCTTAAGACGCAAACCTAGTTGGAAAAGAATTAAATTTTGGCTAGGAAAACAAGTTTGAAATTT
>CALXAQ010000068.1 GCA_944386335.1 uncultured Clostridia bacterium
CTCTTCCCACATTCACTCCTGCTTTAATGTTTCCTGCATTTAAGTTAGCTATATTTCCTGTTATTTTGGAAGAGGAATCATAATAACCTGGATATCCATAAGAATTTGTAATCGTTACTAATCCTTGCGTACCATCAGTTGGATGTTGTTGTACAGATATTGTTTCATATCCACTCCATGCTACAGTTACTCCAGCATAATTCTGCATTGTTCCCGTTAATAACTGCCCCTTACTATAAGCTTTATAATCTTTTAATATATGACTTGCATCTGCGTTCGTTTGTCCTAATTGTGTACCTAAATCTCCCCATTGATTTTGTAAATCCTTAATAGTATCTTCTTGTTCTGTAATTTGTCCTTTCAATTCTTCTACTTGTTTTTGTAACAATTCTATCATTTGGTCCTTCTTGGCGTCTTCTTCATCTTCTGTATAAATTCCTTCTTGGTCCATTTCCCAAAATAGCTGATTTAACTGTTTTTGTTCTTCCTCTCCTGCGTAAATAATATTTTCTCTTGCTTGTTTTGTTTTCCTAATAATTCCATTATCTCCTATCAAAGTATTGATACTAACTCCTGCTAAAATAATTAGAATAATTATCGTTACTACTAAAGTTACCATTGTAATTCCTTGTTCTTTTTTCATCTGTTATATTCCTCCATTATTTTGCTTCATTTAATTATATAACATAATTTTATCTCATCTTTTTAACATTTTCAATAGTTTTAGTAAAAAATAAGACTATTGAAATTAGAATATTCTTAAAGTGCATAAAAAAAGAATTCATTCATATATAGTTATTATGAAAGGAGTGTATTATGGCTATCTCTTACTCTATTTTTATTGCATTTTTATTAGTATTCTTGTCTGAATTAGGTGATAAAACACAATTATTAGTTTTATCTTTTTCTTCTAAAATGAAAACCATTTGGATTTTATTTGGTGTAGTTCTTGGCTCTCTTTTTAGCCATGGTATTGCTATTTTTTTTGGTAGTTCTATCGGTTTACTCGAAAATAATACTTTGCATTTTTATTTAAAACTATTCACTTATTTCTCTTTTTTACTATTTGGTATTTTTTCTTTTTTTAATCATGACGAAGGAAATCATTCTCAAAAAGAAAATTCTTTTTTAAAGAAACTTTCTTCTTTAGGTCTTAGTTATGTTTTTATTATTGCTGCTTCTATTGCCATAGGAGAGTTTGGCGATAAAACTTTTCTTGCTTCTATTGGACTCGGTATTAGCTATCCTCATGAAAAAATTTTTCTAGTGATTGGTGCTATCCTTGGTATGATAATTTCCGATGGCATTGCTATTATTTTTGGCAAATTTTTAAGCCATAAAATTTCTGAAAATATTACGAAAAATATATCTGGATTTTTATTTATTCTTTTTGGTATTTTAGGTCTTATTAGTATGTTATTTTAAAAAGTGTCACATATAAAAAATACACCTATATAATATAATAGGTGATTTTTATGTGTTCTTTTAAAGATTTATCTGGTTGCGAATTAGTAGCATTTGCTAGTATTATTGCTGTTTTTTTATCTCAAGGGCTTTCTCCAGATGAAATTGATACTTTAGGAAATTTTTTCTCTGCTATAGGTTCTAACCTTAGTACTATTGCCACTTCTTCTACACAAAATATATTATAATTCTCGTCTCCCTTCTAAGGCTTTACTTAATGTTACTTCATCTGTATATTCTAAATCTCCTCCTACTGGTATTCCATGTGCAATTCTAGTTACTTTTATTCCCATTGGTTTAACTAATTTAGAAATATACATTGCTGTTGCTTCTCCTTCCACTCGTGGATTAGTAGCTAAAATAAGCTCTTTTACTGTTCCATCCATTAATCTACTTAAAAGTTCTTTTATTTTAATATCATCTGGTCCTACTCCATTCATAGGCGAAATAGACCCATGTAATACATGATATAATCCGTTAAACTCATGCGTTCTTTCCATTGCCACTATATCTTTTACATCTTCTACTACGCAAATAACACTTTCGTCTCTTCTTGGATTCGAACAAATCTCGCAAGGATCTGTATCTGATATATTAAAGCATTTTGAACAATACTTTAGATTTTTTTTAGCATTTATAATAGCATCCACAAACTCTTGTACTTCTTGATCTGGTCTATCTAAAATATAAAAAGCAAGTCTTGCAGCTGTTTTATTACCAATGCTTGGCAATTTCTCAAAATTTTCAATTAGTTTTTCTATTGACGGTGAATAATATGACATCTTTTTTCTCTCTTCCTACATCATTCCTGGTATATTATATTTGGAAAGACCCGCTGCTTGTGCACTATCCACTTTTTTAAGAGCATCATTTACACAAGTTATGATTAAGTCTTGCAACATTTCTACATCTTCTTGGTCCACTACTTCTTTTTGTATTTTTATTTCTTTTATTTCTTTATTGCCAGATACCTTTACACTAACTGCTCCTCCTCCTGCTGTACTTTCAAACTCTTTTTGTGCTAGTTCCTCTTGTTCTCTTTCCATATCTGCTTGCATTTTTTTAGCTTTTTTCATTAACTGATTTAAATTCATTCCTCCAAATCCTCCCATACCTCCTGGGAATCCTCCTCTTTTTGACATTGTGATCTTCTCCTTTCTTATTCTATAATATGGATTGGTAAATCTAAATTTTCTGCAAAATTCTCGATTGTAGTACTACCTTGCTCTACTACTGTTTTTTCATGTCGATTTTCTATATATTTTATTCGCATTGTTTTTCCTAATTCCATGGAAACTTTTCGCTCTAATTCTGTTTGGTTTTCTGCCTTTTCTAAGATTGTTTTTCCAAACGGTGTCATTTCTTTTGAAAATATGATTCCTACGGTCATATCATTTATCTCCTTAGCTGTTGTATTCATTAAGTTTGTATAAAGCATAATTTTTCCACTCTCTTTTAATTCTTTTAATATTTTTGACCAACATGCTAAATTTTCTCCTGGTTTACTCTGTTGAATTCGAATATTGTTTCTTGCAACGGTTTCTTGTGACATTTTTTGTGTTGGAATAACAGTTTTAGGTACTACGTTATCCACATTTATTTCCTTTTTGTGGATAAGCTCCTCTTTACTTAAACTTTCTATTTGTTTTTGCAAATAATTTATTTTCTGCTCTAGTTGTTGAATCTGTTCTTGCTCATTTCTATCTTGCATAATATCTCTTGTACATAATTTAATAATTGTTACCTGAAACAATATGAGTTTCTGACTAGACCATTTTATTTCATTCTCTAAATTAGACAGAGCATATACCATAGATAATATTGTTTGTTTATCTACTTTTGTTGCTAGTTCCTCTAACTTTTTCGTTTCTTCTGCACTATACAAAGGTGCTTTTTTACTTGCCTGATATACCAAAATATCCTTTGCATATTTTATTATTTCCCATAAAAAATTTTGAATATCTTTTCCATCTTTCACTACTTCATCTATAATTTTCAGAGCATCTTCTACTTTATTATCTATAATAGCTTCCATAACGGCTTGAATAAAAGTAAGTTTTGGAATTCCAACTAAGTCTTTAATTTTATTTTCATCTATTTTTGTTTCTCCATCTTGCAAGCATCTTTCTAAAATAGATAGTGCATCTCTCATAGCTCCCTCCGCTAAAATAGAAATGATAGAAAGTGCCTCTTTTGTAATATCTATATGCATTTGTTTGCAAATTTTTTCTAAATAACCTGCTATATCTTCATTTGCTATCTTTTTAAAATCAAAACGCTGACACCTTGACAAAATAGTTGCTGGCAATTTTTGTGGTTCCGTTGTTGCTAAAATAAACTTTACATGTGCTGGCGGTTCTTCTAATGTTTTTAGTAATGCATTAAAGGCTCCTGTAGACAACATATGAACTTCATCTATGATATATACCCTATATTTGGCAACTGTTGGTAAAAAATTAACTTCATCACGAATTTGTCTAATATCTTCCACACTATTATTAGATGCCGCATCCATTTCTACAATATCTGTTAATGTTCCTGCCATAGCAGCCTTGCAAATTTCACACTCATTGCAAGGTTCTCCTTCTTTTGGATGCAAACAATTTACTGCTCTTGCTAATATTTTTGCTGCAGATGTTTTTCCTGTACCTCTTCCACCATTAAATAGATAGGCATGTCCTACTCTTTCTGCTATAATTTGATTTTTCAGTGTTTTTGTAATATGTTCTTGACCAACCATTTCTCCAAAAGTAATAGGTCTAAATGTTCTATATAAGGATGTATATTCCAAACAAATTCACCCCTTTTTGGTTTTATCCTGTAAAAAACGGTATAAGTTTTTTATAATTTCTCTATGGAAGATAATTTCACACGTAAGTTACTATTTATTGCTGCTTCCTTCCGGACCTGACAAGATTCATAGGTCTTTATTGAAATACTCTCCATACAAAG
>CALXAQ010000069.1 GCA_944386335.1 uncultured Clostridia bacterium
TTATTTTATTTTTATTTTATTTTTATTTTATTTTTATTTTATTTTTATTTTATTTTTATTTTATTTTTATTTTATTTATTATTTATTATTTTTTCTACTATTTTTTTATTTTTATTATTTATTTTTATTATTTATTTTTATTTTTTATTATTTATTTTTTTATTTTTTTTTTTATTATTTTTTTTATTTTATTTTCTTTTTTTTTTATTATTATTAAAAATTTTTTATTTTTATGTATATTTTTTTTCATTTAAGACATAATATTAGCATAAGGTTAATATTAGTTGAGCGAAGAATATTACGAGGTTTTATATAAGCTTTTTAATATTCGAACAAAGATATCTAATTGTTTAAGTAATCCTTAGATGATTATATGTCGGCGTCGTAGAATTTATGATGAGTAACTAAGCTATATTTTTTATAATATATTTTTATATGGTTGAAATTATTGATGATAAATTCGGGCTAAGATTGTTTTTATATATTACCGTGGTTGTTATTAGTCCCATGTGGATGAATATGGTTATGGTATATGTATTAATAGTCAATCAACTGATTTATATATTTAATATATAGCTTATTTATATAGCAATATATATTAGGTTATCTTATTAGATATATAGGTTTGAGTTATAGATGAATAGTAGCTTTATAAGATAATAGCTAGTAAGGTTTATTTCCTTACTAGCTATTAAAATTATACATCTAAATTTGTTACGTATTTTGCATTTTCTTCAATAAATTTTCTTCTTGGCTCTATTTCATCTCCCATAAGTACAGTAAATATTGCATCTGCTTTCATTGCATCATACATAGTAACTTTAATTAAAATTCTAGTTTCTGGGTTCATAGTAGTATCCCATAATTGTTCTGGGTTCATTTCTCCAAGACCTTTGTATCTTTGCAATGCTAATTGATCTCTTGCTATTCCCTTTTCTTCCAATTCTTTATAAGCCCTATCTAAATCTTCATCTGTATAACAATAGATATCTTGTATCCCTTTTTTAGATAATTTATATAAAGGTGGTTGTGCTAAAAATACATTTCCATTTTCAATTAAAGGTCTCATATATCTAAAGAAAAAGGTTAATAATAATGTTCTAATATGTGCACCATCTACGTCCGCATCTGCCATGATAATAACTTTACCATATCTGATTTTACTAATATCAAAGTCTGCTCCTATTCCTGCTCCAACGGCTAATATAACTGGTTGCAATTTATCATTATTATAAATTTTATCAGCTCTTGATTTTTCTACATTTAGCATTTTTCCCCAAAGAGGAAGTATGGCTTGAAATCTTCTATCTCTTCCCTGTTTTGCACTACCTCCTGCAGAGTCTCCCTCTACAATATATATTTCACAATTTTTTGCATCTTTTTCTGAACAATCTGCTAACTTTCCAGGTAGGGTTGTTGTTTCTAATGCATTTTTTCTTCTTACTAATTCTCTCGCCTTTCTTGCTGCTTCTCTCGCACGGGATGCACTAATACATTTTTCTAAAATAGCCTTTGCTACACTTGGATTTTCTTCTAAAAAGTTAGATAATGCTTCATTTACTGCACTTTGCACGATTCCTGTTACATTACTATTTCCTAATTTTGTTTTCGTTTGTCCTTCGAATTGTGGTTCTTTTACTTTTACAGAGATAACAGCTGTAATTCCTTCTCTAATATCTTCTCCCTGTAAATTTCCATCTTTTTCTTTTAAAATATTATGAGATTTTGCATAATCATTAAATGATTTTGTTAAAGCTCTTTTAAATCCTTCTAAGTGCGTTCCACCTTCTATCGTATTAATATTATTGACAAAACTATATATATTTTCTGTATAAGAAGAAGTATATTGCAAAGCGATTTCTATTGGTACTTCTCCATTTTTTTCAATATAAATTGGTTCTTTGTGTAAGGTTTCTTTATTTTGATTTAAAAATTGTACAAAAGAGATTAATCCTCCTTCAAAGTGAAATTCTGCTTTTTTTGGTGGATCTTCTCTTAAGTCTTCCATACTTATCTTTAATCCTTTTGTTAAAAATGCCATTTCTCTTAAGCGGTTTTCTAACGTTTCATAATCATATTCTAATGTTTCAAAAATAGTATAATCTGCTAAAAATCTTACTTTTGTTCCAGTTTTTTTAGAATCTCCTATTCTGGTTAATTTCTGTGTGGTTTTTCCTCTTTCAAATTTCATTTGAAAAATACCACCATCTCTTTGGATGGTAACCTCACACCATGTAGACAATGCATTTACAACAGAGGCACCAACTCCATGAAGTCCTCCAGATACTTTATATCCACTATCTCCTCCGAATTTTCCACCTGCATGTAATACGGTATAAACTGTTTCTGCTGCAGAAATATGTGTTTTAGGATGTTCATCTACTGGAATTCCTCTTCCATCATCTTCTACACAAATAATATTTCCTGGTTCAATGGTCACATGAATATGTGTACAATACCCTGCTAATGCTTCATCCACGCAGTTATCTACAATTTCATAAACCAAATGATGTAGTCCTCTGATAGAAACACTTCCAATATACATACCAGGTCTTTTTCTAACTGCTTCTAATCCCTCTAATACTTGTATTTGGTCTGCTCCATATTTATGCTCATATTTTTCCATTTTTTCTATACTCCCTTTCTTTGCCTTAGTTTTATGAAAGAACTTTCTTAATTTACTTTGCTCCAATTTTAAGAATGTTCTTAAATTGCATGAACTTTAAGGAATGTCCCTAATGTTCATTTATGATTTTTCCTTTGTTTACTTCAAAACTTTTTCCATTTGCATCTTTTATATTATCCGTACAAGTAATAATCACTTGTGTATTTTGGATATCTTTTAAAAAATTTTTTCTTCTTTTTTCATCTAATTCTGACATAAAATCATCTAATAATAAAATGGGATATTCTCCTATGTCATCATATATTACTTGTAATTCTGCCATTTTTAAAGATAATATAACTGTTCTATTTTGCCCCTGGGAACCATAAATATTCACCGGTTCTTTATTAATATATATCACAAAATCGTCTCGATGTGTACCTTTTGTTGTAAAACCTTTTATCATATCTATTTTTCTACTTTCGTGTAATTTTTTTAAAAAACTATTTTTTTCTCTACATTCTGAAATATATTCCATTTCTAATATTTCTTTTGCATCTGTTATTTGTTCATGAATAGTATTTATTTTTTCTTTTAATTTTTCTATAAAAATATTTCTATAAGCATATATTTTTTCTGCATACTCTGCTAATTTTTCATCCCATATATCTAATAAATTTTCTGGTTTATTTTCTAATTTTATTTGTTTTAAATAATTATTTCTTTGTTCTAATGTTTTTAAATATTGATTTAATACATAAATATAATTTGGTCTTAATTGCCCTATCATAATATCTAAAAATCTTCTTCTTTTTTGTGGGCCATCTTTTAAAACATGAATGTCGTCTGGTGTAAAAATAACGGTGTGAATATTTCCTAATAATTCACTTAATTTTTTTATTTTAATTCCATTGACGAAAACACTTTTTTTATCTTCTAATATTAGTTTGACACTACCATCTCTATCTTTTTTTTCATATTTCATAGAAACCAAAGCTTTATTTTCTCCTATGGCTATCATTTCTTTTTCTTTATTCGTACGAAACGATCTTCCTATAGAACTTAAAAAGATAGCTTCTAATATATTGGTTTTTCCTTCTCCATTATCTCCATAAAAAATATTGATATGAGGTGATAATTCTATTTTTTGTTCTTCATAATTTCTAAAATGATTTAATTCTATTTCTTGGATGTACATATTTTTCTCTTTTCTTAAAGTTATCCACATATTTTGCATAGATTGTGGATAATTTTTTTCTAATCTTTCAATCTGATTGGTAAAATCATATAGATATAATCTCCATCATCTACTGGTCTGATAATACATGGTGAAATACTTGTCCCAAAATCTACAAATATTTCTTCATCATCGATAGCACGAAGTGCATCTAAGAAATATTTTGGATTAAATCCTGCTTCTAGATTTTGTCCTTCTGTAGATACATACATTTCTTCTTTCGCATCTCCTGTTTGATTCGTACAAGAAATGGTTAATTTTCCAATATCAATGGCTACTTTCACTGGATATTTTTTTTCTTTTTCTATACTAGAAGAAGAAATTAGACTAATTCTTTCAAAACAATTTTGCAAAGCATTTTTATTCACTCTTACTCTAGTTTCCCAATTTTCTGGAATAACGCTTGCATAATTTAAAAATTCTCCATCTAATAATCTAGTTACTAATTTGCAATTTTCCATTTCAAATAAGGCTTGATTTTTCGCTACGCCTATTTTTATCATATCAAAAGAATCTAATATAATTTTATTTACTTCATTCAATGTTCTTCCTGGAATAACGGCTGTAAAATCATTTACATGATTTTGCAAAAATTTGCTTTTCCATGCCAATCTAAATCCATCTACAGCAACTACATTTAATTTATTATTTTTTATTTCAAATAAACATCCTGTAAAAATAGGTCTATTTTCTTCTGTACTAACAGCAAAAATAGTTTTTCTAATCATTTCTTTTAGAGAATTTTGTTCTATCTCAATAGAGTTTTCTACATTAATTTGTGGTAGTTCTGGAAATTCATCTGGATTCATGGTAGCAAGTTTATATAAAGAACCTTCACATTCAATGACTAATAAATTTTTTTCATTTAAAGAAATATGTATTTCTGTATCTGGTAGTTTTCTAATAATTTCACTAAACATGATAGCATTTACTACTGTTGCTCCTTGTTCTTCTACATTACTATCTATGACATATTCAATTCCTATTTCTAAATCATAGGTAGTAAATTTTACTTCATTATCATTGGTTTGAATTAAAATACCTTCTAAAATAGGCATGGTTGTTTTAGATGCTACTGCTTTTGTTACTGAATTAATAGCTTTTAATATTTTATCTTTTTCACAAATAATTTTCATTTCGAATCAAACTCCTTTTATTAAATATAATAAATATTTATAGTAGTAGTAGTAATAGGTCCTGTGGATTGTGTGGATAACTATGTGTATAGTTTATATCCCTAGCGTTTGAGATGTTGATAACTTGGTGGATAATTTTAAAAGTTTTCCACATTTTCCTTTTGGGTATGTGGAAATGAAAGTTATACACAAGTTATCTACAGGAATTCCACACCCCCTTGTGGATATCTAATGTATTGCTTCCGTAAGAAGAATTTGAACTTACTGTTCTAGATAAACTGTTCGTCAAACAATCTTTTTAAAAAAGTTTCATTTTTGTTTATTTCAATACTAGTTGTCCGCAAGCAAGATGTTTTTCACACTATCCACAATTAATTTTGTATTAGGATTTTCTTTCATTTCTTTTTCGATTTTTTTACAAGCATGCATTACAGTGGTATGGTCTCTGTTACCAAAATCCTTTCCTATTTGAGGAAGAGAAATTTGAGGGACACTTCTACATAAATACATAGCAATTTGTCTTGGAAAAACAACATCGTTTGATTTTTTGCTACCTACTAAATCCTTAGGATCAATATTAAAATATTTTGCAACAGTTTCTTGTATATATTGTGAAGAAATGACTTTATCTTGTGCAGCAATAATTTCATTAATGGCCCATTCTGCCATTTCCATGGTAATAGGACTATTAATTAAAGAAGCTCTGGCAATTAATTTATTAAGTGCTCCTTCTAATTCTCTAATATTGGTATCAATACTATTCGCAATGGTAGATAAAATAGCATCATCTATAATAATGTTATCGATTTGTGCTTTTTTACGCAAAATAGCTAAACGTGTTTCATAATCGGCATTAGAAATATCTGCAATTAATCCCCATTCAAATCTAGATTTTAATCTATCTTCTAATAGATTAATGTCTTTAGGAGGTCTATCACTAGAAATGATAACTTGCCTTCCACTTTCATGCAAAGTATTAAAAGTATGGAAGAATTCCTCCTGTACCCTTTCTTTTCCCGCAATAAATTGGATGTCGTCTATTAAAAGGACATCAATATTTCTGTATTTAGAGCGGAATTGCTCATTTTTATTATCTTTAATAGCATTAATTAATTGATTGGTGAATTTTTCAGAAGTAACATATAAAATATTAGAATTTTTGTTATTTCTTAAAATTTCATTACCAATAGCATGCATTAAGTGTGTTTTTCCCAAACCTACACCGCCGTAAATAAATAAAGGATTATAAGAGGTGGCTGGTGCTTCTGCAACAGCAAGTGCTGCAGCATGTGCAAATCGATTGTTATTGCCTACAACGAAAGAGTCAAAAGTATATTTAGGGTTTAACGTTTCGTTGTAGACCGTTCCAGCAGTAGGTGGAAGTTGTCCGATCCATGGTTTGGTCTGCTATTTCTTCTTTTGCGATTATGGAAACACTGCATTCTTTATTTGTAATGAAATTAAAAGTATTTACAAGTAAATCGTGATATCTAGATTCTATGGCATCTCTTTTAAATGCAGTAGAAGTAGAAAGAACTATATTACCGTTATCGGCACTTTCAATTTCAAGATTTTTAATCCAGGTCTCATAAGAAATTTTTGTGGTTTCATCTTTTAAAAGATCTTTTGCTTTTGTTAGAAGTTCATTTAGGTCTGTTTGCATTTGTTTTTCAGTCCTTCCAAAAAAATTAAAAAATTTTGTAGGAAAATAAGTTATCCACATAGTTATCCACATATGTGGATAACTACGGAAGAACGCAAGTTGGTAAATAAATTACACACTAAAAACTTCTCTTTCCCTTTGTCACTATATCATATCAAAAAAAAATCAAAATAGTCAATACAAATAAAAAAAATAATTAATTTTGAGCGGTAGTATTGACATAAAAGAAATCCTGCGATATAATTAATGAGCTATAAAACGAAAAAATAACTACGGTTTTCATAGATACAGGGAGGTGCGAAAAAATGAAAAGAACATTCCAACCAAAAAAGAGACAAGAACAAAAAGAACACGGATTCATGAAAAGAATGAAAACAAGAGCAGGAAGAAATGTATTAAAAGCAAGACGTGCAAAAGGAAGAAAAAAAATAAGTGCGTAAAGGAAGGGCCACGTATAGAAAAGTATGTGGTCTTTATTTGTAATACATAGCTACCTAGGGAATAAAGGAATGATTAAAATGAGGAAGATAGATACATTAAAAAAGAATTACGAATTTAAAACAATACTCACAAA
The DNA here is from genome assembly GCA_944386335.1 of uncultured Clostridia bacterium. Taxonomy (GTDB): domain Bacteria; phylum Bacillota; class Clostridia; order TANB77; family CAG-508; genus UMGS1663. The sequence goes on from CALXAQ010000069.1 coordinate 7,216, forward strand.
AGGAAAATTTTATAAAGGTGAGTTTATTACAATGTATCTATATAAAAATGGGCAAGAAAAAAATAGATTAGGAATTGCCATTAGTAGAAAAATTGCAAAAGCAACGAAAAGAAATCGTTTAAAAAGACTAATAAGAGAGAGTTTCCGCTTGCATAAAGAAGAATTAAAAAAAGGATATTCTATTGTTTTTGTTTGGAATAAAAAGAAAAAAGTAGAAAAATATCATTGCAAGCAGATAGAAGAAGATATGCTACGCTTATTCCAAAGAGCAAAAATAAGAAAAGGAAAAGTAGAATGAGAAAAATAGGTATTTTCTTAATAAAAATCTATCAAAAAACATTATCTCCTATGTTACATGTGTTAGGAGTAGAATGCAAATATTATCCTACTTGTTCGGAATATACAAAGCAAGCGATAGAAAAATATGGTTTCTTAAAAGGATGCTTTTTGGGAGGAAAAAGAATTTTAAAATGTAATCCTTTTTCAAAAGGTGGGTATGATCCATTAAAATAAGAAAGTAGAGGAAACAAATGGGTTTTATATCAGAAATATTTGGTTATTTATTGAATTTTTTATATAATATATTTCAGAATTATGGTATTGCCATTATTGTTTTTTCTGTTATATTAAGAATTATTTTAATTCCATTAACAGTAAAACAACAAACCACTATGAGAAAATCATCTAAAATACAGGCAAAAATGCAGGAATTACAACAAAAATATAAAAATAATCCAGAAAAACTAAACCAAGAAATGATGGAAATGTATAAAACGGAAAAAATGAATCCGTTTAGCGGATGCTTTAGTTCCATTATTCAATTGTTAATTATTTTATCTGTCTTTTGGCTAGTAAGTCAACCGCTTACTTATATGAAAAAGGTGGATCCACAGGTAATAGAAAATTATAAAACAGAAATACAACAAGAAAATGGTTCTAGTTCTTCTTATTATCCTGAAATAGAAATTATTGAGAAAAGGGGAGCAGAGGACGAAAATGTATATATTAATATGGATTTCTTAGGAATTGATTTGAGCAAAGTACCAACAGCAAGTCTTAACGATTGGAGAGTATACATTATACCAGTTTTATATGTCATAACTTCTTTCATTTCTATAAAAATGACAACAAGCGCACAAAAGAAAGCAATGAAGAAGAAAGAAATTGTAATAGAGAATGGAGAAACAAAACAACCGGATGAGCTAGATAGCATGCAGCAAATGAACAATACTATGCTTTATATGATGCCGATTATGTCTATATCTATTGCTATTGTTGCTCCTTTAGGTCTAGCTTTATATTGGTTAGTAAGCAATGTACTAATGATAATTGAGAGATTAATAATTGATAAGGTTATGACAAATAAGGAGGAACAAGAAAATGGATAAAATTATAGCTCAAGGAAAAACGACCAATGAGGCCATTGAAAACGGATTAAAGGAGTTAAAAGTAAGTAGAAATCAAGTAGAAATTAAAGTATTAGAAAAAGAAGATAAAAGAAGTTTTTTTAGTATTTTAACACCAAGAGTAGTAAAAGTAGAGTTAACGCTAAAAGAAACAGATAAAAAAACAGTAAATAAGGTAAAAGAATATGATAGAAATATAGATGAAATACAAGAAGCAAAAGGTCAAATAGAAGAATTTTTAAATAGTTTTTTACCACAAATGGATAGTTCTTTAAGTTATGAAAGCAAAGTAGAAGATTATACGATTATGATAGAAATAAAAGGAAATGTAGCAGGAACTTTAATAGGGTATAGGGGAGAAACGTTAAATGCAATGCAAAATATTTTATCTGCTATAGCCAATAAAAAAGCATCTGGAAAAATAAAATTAACCTTAGATATAGAAAATTATAGAGAAAAAAGAAAAAAAGTATTAGAAGACTTAGCAAATAAAGTTTCAAAAACTGTATTAAGAACAGGAAAATCTATTACATTAGAGCCTATGACAGCCTATGAAAGAAAAATTATTCATAGTAAATTACAAGATAATCCAAAAATAGAAACGCATAGTATAGGAGAAAATGATAATAGAAGAATTGTAATAAGTAAAATATAAAAAATCGGAAGTCAAAGTTCGGATTTTAGTTTATCAAAATAAACTGATTTCTAACTTTGACTTTTATAAAGGATGTGATATAAATGGAAACAATTGCAGCAATCTCTACGGCTATAGGTAATGGAGGGATTGGGATTATTCGTATGAGTGGTCCAAAAACTTTTGAAATTATACAAAAAATTTTTAGAACGCAAAAGAAAAATAAAATAAAAATAGAAGAGATAGAAGGCTATACGATTCGATATGGCTATATTGTAAATGCGAAAACGGAAGAAATACTAGATGAAGTATTAGTTTCTTTTTTTAAAAATCCGAAAAGCTATACAAAAGAAGATATGTGCGAAATTAATTCTCATGGGGGAATGATAGTAGAACAATTAATTTTGGAAGAATGTATTCAAAATGGAGCTAAACTTGCTGAACCAGGAGAATTTACCAAAAGAGCTTTTTTAAATGGAAGAATAGATTTATCACAGGCAGAATCTGTGATAGATATTATTAATAGTAAAACATTGCAAGAAGAAAAAGCAGCTTCTGAGCAATTACAAGGATTTTTATCGCAAAAAATTCATGGAATTATGGATAAATTATTAGATGGAATGGCAGATATAGAGGCTTCTATTGATTATCCAGAATACGATGAGGTAGAAGTAACGAATGAAAAACTAATGAATCGCTTAGAAGAAGTAGAAAAAGATTTAGAAGCGTTAGAAAATAGTTTTGCTACAGGAAAGTTACTAAAAGAGGGAATAAGAACAGCTATTATTGGAAAACCAAATGTAGGAAAATCCTCTTTATTAAATAGAATGTTAAAAGAAGATAGAGCCATTGTTAGCGATATAGAGGGAACAACACGAGATACGATAGAGGAATTTGTTACGGTAAAAGGTGTTCCTTTAAAAATAGTAGATACAGCAGGTATTCGAAAAACAAAGGATAAAATCGAGGAAATAGGCGTAAAAAAAGCAATCCAAGTAATGGAAAAATCAGACTTAGTATTAGTTCTTTTAGATAATGGAACAGGAATTACAAAAGAAGATGAAGAAATTTTAAATAAACTAGGGGAGAAAAAGGCCATTATTCTAATTAATAAAACGGATTTAGAAGATAAACATTTAGAAAAAGAAAAAATTTTAATAGAAAAAAAGAAACCAATCCTGAAAATAGTGGCACAAACAGGAGAAGGAATAGAAAAACTATATGAAAAAATAGAAGAAATGTTTCATATGGACGAAATTCAAGCAGATAAAACGATTATTACGAATCTAAGGCATAAAAATCAAATTACAGAGGCACGAAAAAATATAGAAAAGGCGATGCAAAGTATAAAAGAGAATTTGCCAGTGGACATGGTAGCAATTCCAATCAAAGAAAGTTTAGAATGTTTAGGAAAAATAACAGGAGAAAATATTTCTGAAGATATCATACAAGAAATTTTTAGTAAGTTTTGTTTAGGAAAGTAAAAAACGCGTGAAAATAAAAAATAAAGCTAAAAAGGATAGAAAACGAATAATTTTATATTCAAACAATAAAAATGGCTTAGAATTTATTTTCGAGAGAATAAAAATAATGGATAGAATAAATAAGAAAGAATATAAAAATCAAAAATAAGTTTTACCAATAAATCAATTGAAACACAAAATTTAACCTATAAAATCTAAAAATAAAACAGCGGAATGCTTAGAACAGCAAGGGATACAAACGACGATAGCGAACAAATGAGCAGAAAACAAAATGTCAAAAAGACAATATGTTTCACAAAAACATTGAAAAAATAAAGAAAAATGAAAAATAAATGCCAAAAAAGTTACCAGAACACAATTTTAAGTTTCATGCAAAACGGAGAAAAACGGAGAAAACGAGAGATAACGGGAGATAATGAGAGAAAAAACGAGATAAGCGAGGTAAATAAAGATGAAGTATAAAGCAGGAAAATATGACATAGCAGTAATCGGTGCAGGACATGCTGGATGTGAAGCAGCGCTAGCAGCAGCAAGAATGGGAATGAAAACCCTATTATTTTCTATTAGCTTAGAAGCAGTAGCCAATATGCCATGTAATCCACATATAGGAGGTAGCTCAAAAGGACATCTAGTAAGAGAAATAGATGCACTAGGTGGCGAAATGGGGAAAAATATAGATAAAACCTATACACAACTTCGTATGCTAAATACATCGAAAGGTCCAGCAGTTTATTCCTTAAGAGCACAAGCGGATAGAAAAAGATATCAAATGGAAATGAAACATACATTAGAAAAACAAGAAAATTTATATTTAAAACAAGCGGAGATTGTAGATTTTACAGTAGAGAATGGAAAAGTAAAGAGCGTAGAAACGAATATAGGGGCAATTTATGAGGTAGATAGCATTATTGTAGCGACAGGAACCTATTTAAAAGGAAAGATTTATATAGGAGAGACTTCTTTTGAGAGTGGACCAGATGGAGTATTCCCAGCCAATCAATTTTCAGAAGCTCTAAAACGAGAGGGAGTAAGGTTAGTAAGATTTAAAACTGGAACACCAGCTAGAATTAACAGAAAAAGCATAGATTTCTCTAAAATGGAGATACAAGAAGGTGATAAAAATCCAGAAGCGTTTTCTTTTGAAGATACCATTGATCTTTCTGTAGAGCAATTACCATGCTATTTAACTTATACCAACGAAAAAACACATGAAATTATTAGAAAAAACCTACATCGTTCTCCTTTATATGCAGGGGAGATAGTAGGAACAGGACCAAGATATTGTCCTTCTATAGAAGATAAAGTAGTGAGATTTGCAGACAAAGAAAGACATCAAATATTTGTAGAGCCAGTGGGAAGAGATACAGAGGAAATGTACATCCAAGGAATGAGTTCATCGTTGCCAGAAGATGTACAAATAGCTATGTATAGGACCGTTCCAGGATTAGAGAATGCAGAGTTTACAAGACCAGCTTATGCAATAGAATATGATTGTATTGTGCCATCGGATTTAAAGCTATCTTTAGAGTATAAAGGTATTGAAGGTTTATATTTTGCTGGTCAAACCAATGGAACTTCTGGTTACGAAGAAGCAGCCTGCCAAGGACTAATGGCAGGAATTAATAGCAGTTTGAAATTACAAGGAAAAGAGCCAATTATTTTAGATAGAACACAAGCTTATATAGGGGTTTTAATTGATGACATTGTAACAAAAGGAACGAATGAACCCTATAGAATGATGACTTCTAGAGCAGAATACAGGCTTTTATTAAGACAAGATAATGCAGATTTAAGGCTAACAGAAATAGGTCATGAAGTAGGCTTAATTTCAGAGGAAAGATATCAAAAATTTTTAGTGAAAAAGAGACAAATCGAGGAAGAAACAAAGCGTGTAAAAGAAACGATTATAAAACCGACGGAAGAAGTGAATCTTTTTTTAGGAAAACACCAATCTTCGCCTATTTCAACAGGAGTAAAATTAGCAGATTTAGTAAGAAGAGCAGAATTGGGTTATGATATATTAAAAGAAATAGATACAAAACGACCAGAACTACCAGAACAAGTAAAGCAAGAAGTCGGAATACAAATAAAGTATGAGGGATATATTAAATTACAAGAGCAACAAGTAGAAAAATTTAAAAAATTAGAGAAAAAAATATTGCCAGAACACATTAATTATGAACAAATAAAGGGATTAAGGCTAGAGGCAAGACAGAAATTAAATAAAATAAGGCCAAATTCAGTAGGACAAGCATCTAGAATATCGGGTGTTTCTCCAGCAGATATTTCTGTTTTATTAATTTACTTAGAAACGTTAGAAAATAGGAATAGAGAGGAAAAAATATGAATTTTGAGGAATTAAAAAAAGAATGGACAAAAGAGTATCCAGAAAGTGCAAATAAAATAGCAGAAGAACAAATGCAAAAATTCTTTTCTTATATGGAATTATTGTTAGAATGGAATCAAAAAATGAATTTAACAGCAATAACAGATCCAAAAGAAATTATATTAAAGCATTTTATAGATTCTATGACAATTTCTCCTTATATAGAACAGGAAAAAAAGGTGATAGATGTAGGAACGGGGGCAGGATTTCCTGGAATACCACTTGCTATTATTTGTCCGAATACTTCTTTTACATTAATAGATGCACTGAATAAAAGAATTTCATTCTTAAAAGAAATAGTTACAAAATTGCAATTATCCAATGTAATAGTAGAACATGCTAGAGCAGAAGATTTTGCAAAAGAAAATAGAGAAAAATACGATATTGCAACTTCTAGAGCAGTAGCAAATCTACCAGTTTTGTTGGAATACTTGTTACCTTTTGTAAAAAAAGAAGGAAAATGTATTTGCATGAAAGGTCCAAACATACAAGAAGAGTTAGATGAAGCTAAAAAAGCAATAGCAGTATTGGGTGGGGAATTAGAAAAAGTAGATTATTTTCATTTAATGGATACAGAAATAGAAAGAAATAATGTTGTTATTAAAAAAATAAAAAATACGCCATTACAATATCCTAGAAAGTCCGGTATTCCAAGCAAAAATCCAATTCGATAAAAAAGGAAGAGCTAAAAATTAGCTCTTTCTTTTTGAAAAAAATTTGAATATTTTAACAAAATTTATTGACATATATTCAATATTTTTATATAACATATATAGGTAAAAAAATGAGATGGAGGTAATTTGTTTGGGAAAAATAGTAGCAATTGCAAATCAAAAAGGTGGCGTCGGAAAGACTACAACCACAATCAATTTGAGCACTATCCTTGCTAAAAAAGGGAAAAAAGTGCTAATGGTAGATACCGATCCGCAAGGAAATGCAACAAGTGGATTGGGAATAGATAAAAGTGTTCATTTTTCTGTGTATGATGTGATTATTAATGATGTTGAGATAGAAAACACATTACAAACTACTATGGTGAAAAATTTAGATGTATGTCCATCTAATATCAATCTAGCAGGAGCAGAAGTGGAATTGGTATCTATGATGTCAAGAGAGCAAAGATTAAAAGAAAAATTAGATTGCATAAAAGACAAATATGATTATATTATTATAGACTGTCCTCCATCATTAGGTCTAATTACACTAAATGCATTTACTGCTTCTGATAGTGTGCTAATCCCTGTACAATGCGAATACTACGCGTTAGAAGGATTGGGACAACTGATTAATACTATCAACTTAGTAAAGAAACACTTGAATCCAAACTTAGAAATAGAGGGAGCTTTATTAACTATGTTTGACATTAGGACAAATCTATCTAATCAAGTAGTAAAGGAAGTAAGTAAATATTTTGAGAACAGAGTATACAAAACGGTAATTCCTAGAAATGTTAGATTAAGTGAGGCTCCAAGTTATGGAATGCCAATTAGTATTTATGATCCTAAGTCTAAAGGTGCTAAATCTTATGAGAAATTTGCAAAGGAATTTTTAAAAAAGAATGAAGAAGAACAAAAAGCAAAACATATGAAATAAAAAAGAGAAAGGGTGGATAAAATGGCAAAAAATACAGGTTTAGGAAAAGGTTTAGATGCTTTATTTGGAGATAATTCTGTACTAGAACGAGAAAGTGAAGAGAGAAAAGAAGGAGAAGTAATTGAAAAAATTAAAATTACAGAAATAGAGCCAAATAGTAATCAACCTAGAAGAAATTTTGATGAAGAAGCAATAGAAGAATTAGCAGAATCTATCAAAGTATATGGCGTTATACAGCCAATTATTGTGACGAAGAAAGATAACTATTATGAAATAGTAGCAGGAGAAAGAAGATGGAGAGCTTCTAAAAAGGCAGGACTAACAGAAATACCATGTATTGTAAGAAACGAAACAGAAAGAAGAAATAGGGAAATTTCATTAATAGAAAATATACAAAGAGAAGACTTAAACCCTATTGAAAAAGCAAGAGGATTTAGACAATTAATTGATGAATATGGCTTAAAACAACAAGAATTAGCAGATATTATGGGAATGAACCGTAGTACTGTAACAAATTGTTTACGTATTCTAAACTTAGATAGTAGAGTTATCGATTTAGCGCTAGCAGGAAAATTAACAGAAGGTCATTGTAGAAGTTTATTGGGAATAGAAGATGGCGATAAACAGTATAAAATGGCTTTAAAGATTATAGAAACAGGAGATTCTGTTAGAGATATAGAAAGAGAAGTAAAAAACGGGAAGAATGTGAAGAAGAATACAAAAGCAGAGCAAAAGAAATATGAAGCAATTTATAAAGACGTAGAAAATAGATTTCAAAATTTCTTTGGAACAAAAGTGAAGCTAGATGCAGGAGTAAGAAGTGGAAAAATAGTAATAAGATACTCTTCCAATGAAGATTTAGAAAGAATTTTAGACTTAATTGAGCAAAGATATTAAAGAAAGGGAGAATGACATTGGATTTTATACATTCAGATATGTTTTTATGGGGAATGTTGTGCATTTTCGCAATATTACTAATTTTATATATTGTAAATAGCATAAAGTTATCTAAATTAAGGAAAAACTATAAAGATTTTATGTTAAAACTAGGAAAAGGAAACGATATAGAAGAAAGCTTAAAAACATATATAGATAGAGTAGAGAAAGTAGAAAGAAAAAATGATGAAATTATTCGTTATTGTGAAACATTAGACAATCAAATGAAACAATGCATGCAGAAAATCGGACTAGTAAGGTATAATGCATTTAAAGACACAGGAAGTGATTTAAGCTTTACTTTAGCAATATTAGATGAAAAGAATGATGGAGTAGTTTTGAATGGAATTTATTCGCGAGAGACATCTAATATATATGCAAAACCAATAAAAAATGGAATATCTTCTTATACATTATCAAAAGAAGAAAAAGAAGCATTAGAAATAGCAATGAAAGAATAAAAATAAAAAATAAGGGCAAATTAAAAGTAAGCCTTTATTTTTTTGGAGATGAACTATAATGGAAATACAACAAAGGAAAAATATAAAACTTTACAACAAAACAAACGTTTCATAATAAAAATTCCGAAGATTTCTATTGACAAGTAAAGCCTAAATATGCTATGATAAATACTGTTACACGAGTTGTAACAGTCACATGGAGAGGTGGTCGAGTTGGTTTATGGCACCAGTCTTGAAAATTGGCGTAAGTGAATAGCCTACCGTGGGTTCGAATCCCACCCTCTCCGCCATATATGGAGGCTTACCCAAGTGGTTGAAGGGGACAGTTTGCTAAACTGTTAGGGTTCTTTGAGGGCCGCGAGGGTTCAAATCCCTCAGCTTCCGCCAAAAAATATACCACATTTGTTGGTATATTTTTTTTGCCCTGAAAATGAATTTAAAACGATTTTAAAGGAGCAAGTAATATAATTTAATTTTAAAAACAAAAAATTCTTTATATTTTATTTTAATAACAATGATGAA
>CALXAQ010000070.1 GCA_944386335.1 uncultured Clostridia bacterium
ATTTCTGATACAATAACCAAAGAAACAAAAAGAAAAGAGGCAATCCATTGGAAATACAAGGAGAAGTAAAAGAAATAATTTATCAAAACGAAATGAATAGTTATACAGTAGCCAGTTTTGAAACGAAGGAGGAAGAAACAACCATAGTAGGGTATCTTCCTTTTATTAGCGTAGGAGATACATTAAAGCTAACAGGAAAAATGGTAACGCATCAGGATTATGGAGAACAATTTAAGGTAGATACTTTTGAAAAGATGATGCCACAAAGTTTGGGAGCCTTAGAAAGATATTTGTCAAATGGAACTATTAAAGGAGTAGGACCGGCAACTGCTAAAAAAATAATTGATACTTTTGGAGAAGAGACCATTTTCGTTTTAAAACTACAACCAGAGAGATTAACAGCTATTAAAGGAATTAATGAGGAGAAAGCAAAAAATATTTCAGAAAGTTTTATAGAAAATTGGGAATTATGGCAAATTGTTGGCTTTCTAGAAAAGTTTGGCATAGGAGTACAAAATGCAAAAAATGTATATAAAAAATTAGGAACAAATGCCATAGAAGAAATTGAGGCGAACCCTTATTTATTAGTGGATATAGCAAACAATGTAGATTTTAAAAAAATAGATAAAATGGCAATGGATTTAGGAATTGCATATAACAACGAAAAGAGAGTAAAAAGTGGTATTAAATATGCTATTCTGTGTGCTTCTGTCAATGGTCATACAACCGTTAGAAAAGAAAATTTGTATGAGTTTTGTAAACAACTGTTGGGAGTAACACGGAGAAGAAGTAGAAGATAGCTTGATTGCTTTAAAAGTAGCAGGAGAAGTAGTAGAAGAGCAAAGAGGAGAAGGGGAGACTTGGGTATATTTATCTGCTTTTTACACAGCAGAGGAAACGATTGCAGAAAAAATTACTATCTTAAATCGAGCCAATAATATCAAAAAGATACCGCATTTAGAAAAAGAATTAAAGAAAATAGAAAAGCAAACAGCTATCGAATTATCGGAAAGGCAAAAAGAAGCAATAGAGGCAGTAAATGAAAATAATGTATGCATAATAACAGGAGGACCAGGTACTGGAAAAACGACGATTATCAAAACGATAATAGAGTTATATAAAGCACAGGGAAAAAAGACAGTTCTTTGTGCACCAACGCGGACGAGCTGCCAAACGTATGACAGAAACCACAGGAGAAGAGGCAAAAACATTACATAGGTTATTGGAAATTGGGAAAGTAGAAGAAGAGAGTAAAATACAAAGTGTAGGCTATGAAGTAGCTCCATTAGATGCAGATATTGTCATCATCGATGAAGTATCTATGGTGGATGTGTTTTTAATGAATTATTTGGTAAAAGCTCTATTTCAAGGAACAAAACTGATATTAGTAGGAGATAGTGACCAGTTGCCATCAGTAGGACCTGGTAGTATTCTAAAAGATTTGATAGATTCAGAACAAGTAAAAACCATTGTGCTAAATAAAATTTTTAGACAAGCGGCCAAAAGTAAAATTATTTTAAATGCACATAGAGCCAACGAAGGAGAAATGTTTTTAAGTAAAGCTGAAATAGAAGAAAGCAATCAGAAAGATTTAAAAGAGGATTTTTTCTATATAGCAGAAGCTAATCAAGAAAAAATGTTATCACAAGTGATTTCTCTTTGTAAGGGCAGATTACAAAACTATGGAAACTATGATTTTTTTCAAAATATTCAGGTGATTACGCCAACGAAAAAAGGAATGTTGGGGACAAAAGAATTAAATAAAACACTGCAAAAACACTTAAATCCAGAAAGTGATGCTCTTTTAGAGAAAAAAGTAGGAGATACTATCTACCGAGAAAAAGATAGAATTATGCAAATTAAAAATAATTATGATATTTTTTGGGAGAAAAAAGAGCCATATGAAACAGGGACAGGAGTTTTTAATGGAGAATTGGGAACGATTTTAGAAATTGACGAAGAAGAAAAAACAGTTACCATTCAGTTTGATGATGGAAAAGTTTCTTGGTATCCTTTTCAGGACTTAGACCAAATAGAACATGCCTACAGTATTACGATTCATAAAGCACAGCGGAAGTGAATTTGATGTAGTAATTATGGTGGTTCCACCTGCTGCACCAATGCTACTTACCAGAAATTTACTATATACAGGAATGACTAGAGCGAAAGAATTGCTTATTGTGATAGGAAGTTATTCCGTAATCGAATATATGCTAAAAAACGTAGATAACAAGAGGAGAAATACGGGATTGGCATATAAAATGAAAAAATTGGGGGAAAATGACGAAAAATAGAATTTGATTTATGAGTTAAAATAAATTAGTATATTCCTAAATAAATGAGAAAGGAGGGATACTAATGCAAGAAGAAATGCTACAACAAATTTACCAAGCAGTTATAGGAATGCAGGCAACTATGCTTAATATGAGGCAAGACATTATGAAGTTAACAATGGAAATAGGCGGAATGAAGAAAGAAATAGATGGAATAAAACAAGAAATAAAAGAAATGAAACAAAAACAGGATGCAATGGATATTAGACTGCAAAGAGTAGAAATGGATGTAAAAGAAATGCGTGAGGAACAAGTAGATACAGCAGACATTCTACGAAGAGTGGTAAAACAAGTAGAGGTTTTAACAATGGGACAACATTAAAAACAAAAAACAAGAAAATAGGGGCTAAAATTAGAAAAGGACGGTGCTAAAATGTCTTGTGGAAAAGATGCCCTTATTTTTTTGTGGGAAAAAATAGAATCCATTCTTTTTCCACCATTGTGTTATATCTGTGGAAAAAGAGGGAAAAATATAATATGTGAAAGATGCAGTAGAAATCTAGGAAGCTTAGCAAAATACAAAATAGAACAGCATGATGCAGACATAGATTATTTTTCTTATCATATTTATCTATTTGATTATACAGGAGTGATAAGAAAATTATTGTTAGATTTTAAATTTCATGATAAAGCCTATCTTTGTGAAATTTTTGTAAAATTTTTATTAAAAAATGAAAAAATAGGTGGATTTTTGAAAAATTATGATATAATCATACCAGTTCCTATTCATAAAAAAAGACAAAAAGAAAGAGGATGCAATCAAAGCCTTTTAATAGCAAGAAAATGGGAAAAGGAAGAAACTAGAATAAGTGTAGAAGCAAATGTTTTGCTGAAGGCAAAACATACGAAACCACAAAGTACACTTTCTAGAGAAGAAAGAATAGAAAATGCAAAGCAAGTATATGAAATACAAAATGCGGAAAAAATAAAAGAAAAAGATATTATTTTATTAGATGATATTTATACAACAGGAAGTACTGTAAGAGAATGCGCTAAAATTTTAAAAGAAAATGGTGCAAGAAGTATTGTAGTAGTTACCATTGCAAAAGATTAAAAGAAAGAAGGGAAACACATGGAAGATTTGGTAGAAAGTATTTTAGACTATATTAGGGCAGATTATACGGATTATGCGATTATGATAAGTGTAGAGTGGGGAAGCGGAAAGAGCTATTTTTGGGATCACAAAATTCGTAATAAAATAGAAT
>CALXAQ010000071.1 GCA_944386335.1 uncultured Clostridia bacterium
ATTCTGTTTTTGTTCCTCTAAACTTTCTGCTTGTGCTATAGATGGAAAGAGTAAGCACAAAATCAATAAGAAAATAACGATATAACGCATTGTATAAGCTATTATTTTTTTATTTTGCATTTTGCCCACTCCTTTCTTTTTTCACTATGATTCCTGTGCTGCCCCTGCTACTAAAGTATACCCTCCTGGTAAATAATCCAGTGGATCTAATGGACTTACTGAGAAAAATTGCGATATAGAACTTGCTCTTCTTAATTCATAATGTAAATGTGGCCCTGTACTTCTTCCTGAATTACCTGATTGTGCAATAACTTGTCCTTGTGTGACATATTGTCCTGAGGTAATTTTAAAACTATTTAAATGTCCATATAAACTAATATAATTATTTCCATGAATAATAACAATGTAATGCCCATATCCTCCTGGGTTTTCTAAAGTATAAGCATAACCAGAAGCTGTTGCATATACATTTTCATATCTCGCTCCTATATCAATTCCTTTATGTTTTCTACCCCATCTATTTTTCATAGTAGAAGTAACCACCTTATTATTGCATGGCCAAATAAAACTACCATCAAACTTTAGTCCAGAACCATTTACTGTAGAACCTCCACTACTGCCACTTGCTTGATTAGCTTGCTCTTCTTTCTTTTTCTGTTCTTCTATTGCTTTTAATTGTGCCGCTGCTTGTGCTTCAACTGTTGCTATTCTATCATTGTATGCCTTTATTTCTGCATCTAGCTTTTTATCTTCTTCACTTAAACTTTGAGCCTTTTGTTCTCTTTCTTGTTTTTGTTGTTGCAAAGTAATACTTTTAGTTTGTTTTTCAGCTTTTAAGCTAGTAATCTGTGTTTTTTGATTTTCTAATTCTTTCTTTGCATTTTCTATTTCTTGTTTTTCGTTATTAATACTCTCTAATAATTCCATATCACATTCTGCAATTTGTGATAAAGAATAATAATTAGAAAGAAAGTCTACTAAACTATCTGAACTAAATAGTAAATCTAAAAAAGAAGTCTCTCCCTTTTCATACATAACTACTAATCTTTCATCTAGTAATTCTTCATTTTCGTTATATTCTTCTTGCTTTTCTTGTATTTGTACTTCCTTTATTTCTATAGAATTTTCTAGTTCATCTATTTGTGTTTCTAAAGATTGTATTTCACTTTCATTTGTAGATATCTGTGTATCTAAATTAGCAATTTCTTGCATTTGTTCGCTTAACTCTTCTTTTACTTCTTCTTGTTGTTCTTTTTTTTGTTCTTGCTCTTCTTTTAATGCTTGACTTTGTGCATTTAGTTCTTCTACACTTGCCGCATAAACACTATACAGCATTCCTGCTAGCATTATACACATTACCAATACAGAGAGTATCTTTCTTTTCATTTTTTCTTTCCTCCTAAGAGTTTGTATTTTTTTATTTTATCCTATACTTCCAAATATTTTCTCATAGAAATGGCACTTCCTATTACACCAATTCCAATACCCAATATTAAATATACTGTTAATACTAGTGCAAACATATCTGAAAAAGTTAACAAATTAAAGCTTACCATAGTAGCCACGGAAGAATCTAGCAGTTTTCCTATTGCCCAATTATAGCTTACTCCCAATAAAACAATAGAAATCATTGCAGAAATTACACCAATAATAATACCTTCTACAATAAATGGCCACCTAATAAACCCATTTGTTGCTCCTACATATTTCATAATGGATATTTCTTTCCTTCTAGCATGTACGGTAAGTTTTATTGTATTTGCTATAATAAATATAGAAATAACAATTAACAATATTAATATTACTCCTGAAACAATTCTAATACCATTAGCAATATGAATTAATGCATCGATTGTATCATTTCTGACTTCTATATTATTAACATAGTTTAATTGTTCTATTTGTGCATATACATTATCACTTTGTTCTAGTTCTGTTAGTGTTACTACATAAGATGCTTTTAAAGGATTTTTTTCATAATATCCATTTAATAAATCTCCATTTTCTCCAAACCTTTCTTTTAAAGAATTTAGAGCATCATCTTTGGAAACATACTCTACCTTTCCTACATATTCTATCGCCTTAATTTGTTCTCCTACCTGTGTAATTTGTTCATCTGTAGCATCTTTTACCAAAAACACTTGCATTCCCTGCTGTGCTTCTACTTCTTTCATAATATAATTTACATTTTCGCCTATTACAAAGAACAAACCAAAAATTAGCATAGTAGCACACATAATAATTAACGAGGCTCCTGTTGATTTTTTATTTTTAAATACATTTCTAAATCCTTCTCCTAATAAATAACCCAATACATTATATCTCACTGTTATACCCACCTTTTTTATCATCTCTTACAATAACGCCTTTTTCTATTTGAATTACTCTTTTTTTCATTTGGTCTACAATATCTTTTGCGTGTGTTGCAATTACTACAGTAGTACCTCTCATATTAATATCATTTAATAATGTCATTATATCCCATGCAGTATCTGGGTCTAAATTTCCTGTTGGCTCATCTGCAATTAGCATAGATGGATTATTTACTAGTGCTCGTGCTAAAGCTACTCTTTGCTGTTCTCCTCCTGATAATTCATTTGGATACATTTTAGCTTTTCCACTCAACCCCACCAAAGAAAGTACCATTGGCACTTGTCTTCTAATATGTTTTGGGGTTGCCCTTACAATATACATAGCAAATGCTACATTATCATATACGGTTTTATCTGGTAATAGTCTAAAGTCTTGAAACACTACCCCCATACTTCTTCTTAAATAAGGTACTCTTTTAGGTTTTAAAAAAGTTGTATCTTTTCCATTAATAATAATATTGCCTGAAGTTGGATTTTCCTCTTTTAATATCATTTTTATTAATGTAGATTTTCCAGAACCAGAAGGACCTACTAAAAAGGCAAACTCTCCTTTTTCTATTACAAAATTTGCATTATTTACTGCCTCTGTCCCTGTTTCATATGTTTTACTTACATTTCTAAATTCTATCATTATTTATAAGCTCCTTTTTACGTGCTTTTTCTTTGTTTTTTGCTTACTCTTTTTTATCATAACAATAAAACAAATTATTTGCAATAGTTTTTATAAGAAAAAAACTAGTAAAAAATGACTTTTTTCTTTTATTCTTTAAGCTTTTCTTCTTTTTTCTCTGTTTTTCAAAATTCACACAAAATTCACATTTCTTTTAAAATCTTTAAAAAGCAATTATTAGCTATTTTTTCAAATGAGTTAGTTTTCTTAATTTTTACGTATTTTTCGATAAATTGCTTGTGCATCTATTTCAAAGGCCTGCATTAATTCTTCTGACTTTCCAGATTTTCCAAAGCAATCTTTTATTCCCATTCTTTCTACCCTGCAAGGATATTCTTCTGCAAGTACTTCACATACACAACTCCCTAATCCACCTACCACTTGGTGGTCCTCTACTGTAATAATTCTTTTTGTTTCCATAGCACATTTTACAATAGTTTCTCTATCTATTGGCTTGATAGTATGTACATCTAGTACTCTTATAAAAATTCCTTCTTTCTCTAATTCTGTCTTTGCTTTAAGAGCCTCTGTGACTGTTACTCCAGTTGCTATAACAGTAGCATCCATTCCATCTCCTATTTGCAAAGCTTTTCCTATTTCAAAAACTTGGTTTTCATTATAGATTACAGGTGTTTTTTTTCTTGCTAATCTTATATAAGCAGGCCCTTTTGTATTACAAATTTCTTCTATCATCCATTTTGTTTGTACATCATCAGAAGGGCAAAGAACCGTCATATTAGGAAGTGCTCTCATCATACCAACATCTTCTAGCATTTGATGTGTAGCTCCATCTTCTCCTACATTTACACCATAATGCGTAGCACAAATTTTAACATTTAAATTAGGATAACATATACTATTTCTAATTTGATCATATGCTCTTCCTGCTGCAAATACTGCAAAGGTACTAGCAAATGGTATTTTGCCACAAGTAGCAAGTCCTGCTGCAGTTCCCATCATATCTTGTTCTGCAATACCTATATCAAAAAATCTATCTGGAAATTTTTGTGCAAATAAATTCGTTTTTGTTGCACTAGATAAGTCTGCATCTAACACAACTATATCTTTTCTTTTTTCGCCCAAAAGTGCTAAGGCTTCTCCATAACTTTCTCTTGTAGCTATTTTGCTCTCTTCCATTTTTTCTCATTCCTTTCTCAACTCATATATAATGATTTGCTTAGCTTTGATCCTTCAATTCCTTTATTGCTTTTTCATATTCTTCTTTATTAGGTGCTTTCCCATGCCAACTTGCCTTATTTTCCATAAAGGAAACTCCTTTTCCTTTTATCGTTTTAGCAATAATTATGCTTGGTTTTCCTTTTGTAAGTTTTGCTGTCGTAAAGGCATCTATTAGAGCCTCTATATCATGCCCATCTACCATGATGACATGAAATCCGAAACTTTTCCATTTTCCCTCTAAATTATCTAACGCCTTTACCTCTTCTACGTTTCCATCTATTTGTAAATGATTATAATCTACTATAGCACATAAATTATCTAATTTATATTTATGTGCTGTCATAGCAGCTTCCCATATTTGTCCTTCTTCTATTTCTCCATCTCCCATCATGCAATACACACGATATCCATCATGTTCTAATTTAGATGCAAGTGCCATTCCATTTGCTACAGACAGCCCCTGTCCTAAGGAACCTGTTGTCATATCTATACCTGGAACTTTGTTTCTATCTGGATGTCCTTGTAAGTTTCCTTCTAGTTTACGAAAATTTTTTAATTCTTCTTTTTCTATAAATCCTCGTTCTACTAAAGTTCCATATAAAGCTGGTGAACAATGCCCTTTAGATAACACAAATCTATCCCTTAATAGTGCTTGTGGCTCTTTTTCGTTAATATTCATTTGATGAAAATATAAAACTGTCATAATATCTGCACAAGATAAAGATCCTCCTGGATGTCCTGATTGTGCCTCATATACTTGATTTATAATATGTATACGTATTTTATTTGCTATTTTCTTTAATTCTTCTGGATTTTCAATCTTCACTATTTTCTCCCTCCTTTTATGTTTTTTATTGTATCGTTTTTCTTTTTCTTTTGCAACTATTTTCTTCTATTTACTTGCATCCTTGTTCATTATCACATATAATGCTAAAAAAGAAAGGAAGGTTTCCTATGTTAAGAAGAATAAAAGTTTTTTATAAAGAAAATAAAAAAAGTACTTTTGTTGTATATATTACTTTACGTCTTTTAGTTATTGTTTGTATGATTTTCCAAATTTTCCATGGCAACTGGGATAACGTATTTTTATGTGTTTTAACTTTATTTTTATTTCTAATTCCTTATTGGTTAGATAAAACTTTAAAAATTGCTCTTCCCAATGCTTTAGAAATTATTATTTTATTATTTATTTTTTCAGCTGAAATTTTAGGAGAAATTCAAAATTTTTATGGTATTTTCCACTATTGGGACACTATTTTGCATACACTAAATGGCTTTTTATGTGCTGCTATTGGTTTTTCTTTAATTGATATTTTAAACCGTAGTGAAAAAACACATATGCATTTGTCTCCTATTTTTGTTGCTTTAGTAGCTTTTTGTTTTTCTATGACAATAGGTGTTTTATGGGAATTCTTTGAGTTTGGTGCAGATAGCTTCGTACAAACAGATATGCAAAAGGATAGAATTATTCCTTCCATTTCTTCTGTTACTTTAGAGCCAGAAGGAAAAAATATTCCTATAGTCATAGAAAATATTGAGAAAACTGTTATTTACAGCAAAGATGACAATAAAGCAGAGCAAATAACTACTATTGAAAATGGTTATTTAGATATTGGTATTATCGATACTATGAAAGATTTAATTGTAAATTTTATTGGTGCTGTTACTTTCTCTGTCATTGGTTTTTTATATATAAAGAACAGGGATGGCTATAAATTTATAGAACTTTTTATTCCTAAGAGAAAACGTTCCGATATATAAACACAAACACACCAGAGAATTCAAACATTTAAATTCTCTGGTGTGTATTTTCTTTTATTTATTCTGCTCTTGCCCAGATTACTAATCTTTGGGTTGGATTTTCCGTACAAGTAGAAAGTGAAATTTCTCTTTTCCCTGCTGTATCTCTTACTGCATAACTAAGATCTTGATCTGTTGTAATATAAGTATTATAAATGGTATACTCTACTTTCGTACCAGTTGCATCTGTAATATAAATTTTGTCTCCTGCTACTAATTTCTTGTTGTTAGAAAAAAATGTACCATCTCTATAATTATGACCCACAATTACTGTATTTCCTACTTGATTTAGCCCTGCTCCATAAAGAACTGCTACAGCTGATACTATAGAATTTGGTGTTACTTTGTCTACTATAGGACACTTTATTTTTGTTTTAGGTATTTGAATCGTTCCTATCATATTATAGCCTTTATATGTATATGTTTTTCCAGAACTATTTCCAGAAGAAGTTTGTTGTTCATTTTGTTGAAGTGGTTCTTCTTTTGTAGCATTATCTTCTACTTGCGTATTTGTTTGCTCTACTACATTTTGTACTACTTGCTGTTCAAATGTATCTACTGCTTCTTCAGCATCTTTTTTTCCAAAATATTTACTTAAATAGTCATATGCCAAATAACCTAACAAAGCAAGCACAATTACTACAATAATCACTAATAATACTGTCAAAAATTTATCAAATCTATGTTTCATATAGTTTTCTCCTTTTTAATCTGCTGTTGCCCATATAATTAATCTACTATTGGTATCATCCGTACAAGTGGTTAAGGATATTTCTCTTCTTCCCTGTGTATCTCTATCCATATAAGAAGAGTCTTCTGGAGAGGTAATATAAGTTTTATAAATTTTATATTCTACTCTATTTCCGCTTGTATCTGTAATATAGATTTTATCTCCTTCTAGCAATTTTTTATTATTAGAAAAGAATGTACCATCTCTATAGTTATGACCTACTAAAACTGTATTTCCTACTTGATTTAGTCCAGGTCCACTATCATTATAAATTGCAATGGCTACCTCAATGGCGTCTGCACTTGCTTCTTTCAAAATAGGAGATTTTAGATTAGTAGCTGGAATTTCTATTGTTCCCACCATTGGAAATCCTTTATATTCTTCTTCCTTTTGTGTATTTTCTGTTGGGTCTTGCACAATGTTATTTACACCTATAACTGGTGCTTCTACATCTCCACTTTGTTCATTTGTCATTACATTTTCCTTTTGTTCGTTAAGTGCTGTTTGAAAGTGGTCTGCTGCATCTTCTGCATCTGTTTGAATACTATTACTTCTTACTAATTGGACACCTAAAAAGATAAGTACTGCTACAATAACAACAATACCTGCAATTAAAAGACCTGTTAATAATTTTCCATATTTATTCTCAAACATATCTTTTTCTCCTTTTTTTTATTTCTATTCCTATTATACCACAAATTGCCTTTCTTATCAATTGCTTTTTTAGCATTCTTATAGAAAATTTTCGAAAAAAAGAACTGTATTGCTACAGCCCATTTTTCTATTAATCTACAATTTTATCTCCTAATTTTTTACCACCTAACACATGAAAATGAATATGCATTACTTCTTGTCCAGAATCTTTTCCACAATTAGCAATTACTCTATAGCCTTGTTCTTTAAAACCTTCTTGTTCTGCAATTTTATTAATAGTGGTATAAATTTTACCAATTAATGCTTCATCTTCTGGTTTTAAATCTGTTAGCATACTAATATGTTTTTTAGGTACTACTAAAATATGAATAGGTGCTGCTGGATGAATATCTTTGAAAGCTAATATTTCTTCTGTTTCATACACTTTTTCTGTTGGAATTTCTCCCTTTACAATTTTACAAAAAACACAATCTTCCATGATTTACTCCTTCCTTATGAGAGATAACTATCTCTTCTACTTCATTACCTATCTTTTTCTTTAAAAATCTACTCTAAAATTGCTTTAATACGTCTTACTCCTGCTGAGCTTGCTTCCTCTTTTTTGATTACAAAATGTCCTAATTCTGAAGTATTTTTCACATGTGGTCCACCGCATAATTCTTTTGATACATTCCCGATAGAATATACAGTAACCATATCTGGATATTTTTCAATGAACATACATTCTGCTCCAGATTTTAGTGCATCTTCTTTTTTCATTTCTTCTACTGTAACGGGAAGAGCTTCTTTAATCCATTCGTTTACTAAGTCCTCTGTTTTCTTTTTCTCTTCATCTGTTAATTTATGGTCACTGGTAAAGTCAAAACGCATTCTTTCTGGTGTAATATTAGAGCCTTTTTGGTGAACATCTTTATTGACTACTATTTTTAATGCTGCATTTAGTAAATGAGTAGCTGTAAAAAAAAAAAAAAACATCTCTCCATTTCCAGATAATCCGCCTTTAAATTTTTGCTCTGAACCTGCTCTAGATTTTTCTTGATGTTCTTTAAATTTTTGTGCAAAACCTTCTTCGTCTACTTCTATTCCTTTTTCATGTGCTAATTCTACTGTTAATTCTAAAGGGAAACCATAAGTGTCATAAAGCTTGAAAGCTAAATCTTTTTCCATCTTGTTTCCTTGTAAATGTGCTACTATTTTTTCAAATTCTTTTAATCCCTTTTCTAATGTACGATTAAATTTCTTTAATTCGTTCGTTAAAACATCTAGCACAACTTCTTTATTTTTAGTTAGCTCTGGATAATAGTCTTTATATTTTTCTATAATCATTTCTGCTAATATTCTTTCAAATTCGCTTTCCAAATTGATACCAATTTTCTTAGCATGTCTTATCATTCTTCTAATTAATCTTCTTAAAATGTATCCTTGGTCTGTGTTAGATGGTTTTATACCGGAATCATCTGCTGCAATAAATACAGCTGTACGAATATGGTCTGCTATAATACGAATACTCCTTGGATTTTCCTCATAAGTTGTTTGAGACATTTCTACAATTTTCTCTATCATATCTTTCCAAATAGAAGTTAAATAGTTATCGTCTACTCCCTCTAAAATAGCTACTGTTCTTTCTACACCCATACCTGTATCTACATTTTTCTTTGGAAGTTCTGTAATTGTGCCGTTTGCATGTTTTTCGTATTGCATAAATACATTATTCCATATTTCTACCCATCTTTCATCTTCTGGGTCATGTTTTTTTGGTACTGGTTCATTACTTCTCCAATAAAATATTTCTGTATCTGGGCCACAAGGACCTACCTCTCCTGCTATCCAAAAATTGTTACTTGCATCTAAATAACTAATTCTTTCTTCTGGAATACCTAAACTTTTCCATACATTTGCAGATTCTTCATCTCTTGGAACTGTTTCATCTCCTTCAAATACAGTTACTGCTAATTTTTCTACTGGTATGTTTAAGACTTTTGTTAAAAATTCAAAACTCCATGAAATAGCCTCTTTTTTGAAATAGTCCCCTAAACTCCAATTACCAAGCATTTCAAAAAAAGTATGATGTGTTTTATCTCCAATCTCATCTAAATCGGTTAATCTAACACATTTTTGCACGTCTGTTAATCTTGTACCTAATGGGTGAGGTTGTCCTTTTAAATATGGTACTAATGGTTGCATACCTGCTGTATTAAATAAACAGGTAGGATCATTTTCTGGAATAAGTGGTGCACTTGGTATAATTTTATGACCTTTACTTTCAAAAAATTTTAAATATTTTTCTTTTAAATTTACTTCTTGCATGTTCTTCTCTCCTCTGCTTTTTTATTGTTTTCCATTATATTACACATTTTGCCCAATTGCAACTGCATAAGACACGAATTCTTCTACTTTTTCTACTTTTACCTTTTGAATGGTATTTAAAAATTGTAGATTCATTTTTACTTTTATCAGATGATAGTTTGCAGTATGCCCTTTTAAAAATTCTCCATCCTCTTCTTCTAATAATACTTCTACTATTTTTCCTATTTCTTTTTCGTTTTGTCCTGCTTCATTTTCGTTAGATAATTCTATTAACCTTTTACTTCTTTCTTCTTTTACTTTTGCATCTACTTGGTTTGGCATAACAGCTGCTTTTGTACCTTTTCTAGGAGAATAAGGAAAAATGTGCATTTTATAAAAGTCGATTTCTTTTAAGAATGCATAAGTTTGTGCAAATTCTTCCTCTGTTTCTCCTGGAAATCCTACAATGACATCTGTCGTTAATGCTACATCGGGATAATATTCTCTTAAAAGATGCACGCAAGCCTTAAATTCTTCTGTAGTATATTTTCGGTTCATCCTTTGCAGTGTAGCATCACATCCACTTTGCAAAGATAAATGAAAGTGCGGACATATCTTTTTTAATTTTTGTAATCTATTTAAAAATTCTTTTGTGATAATGGTTGGTTCTAAAGAACCTAAACGAATTCTCTCTATTACCCTAATTGGCTCTATTGCTTCTAATAAATCTATTAGATTTTTCTTCTCTTTAAAATCTTTCCCATAAGAGGCAATATGAATACCAGTAATAACTACTTCTTTGATGCCTTCTTCTGCAATTTTTTCTACTTCTTGTACTACATTTTCTATTTTTCTACTTCTTACATGACCTCTTGCATAGGGAATAATACAATAGCTACAAAATCTATCACAACCATCTTGCACTTTTACTACTGCTCTTGTTTTATCTGTATACTCTGTTGTGCCAAAATCCAAGAATTCTTTTTGATACATAACATCTGTGATGCATTCTTTTTGTGAATGGTCTTTTGCATAGTTTTCTACATATTCTAATATTTTATTCTTTTCATTAATTCCTAATATAAGATTGATTTCTGGTATTTTTTCTAATTCCTCTTTCGCTACTTGTGCATAGCAACCACAAGCTACTAAAATTCCTTCTGGATTATGCTCTTTTACTTTTCTTAGCATTTGTCTGGATTTTCTATCTGCCATATTGGTAACTGTACAAGTATTAATAATATAGATGTCTGCTTTTTCTATAAAATCTTTTATAACATACCCTGCTTTGATAAACTGCTCTGTCATAGCATTTGTTTCATATTGATTTACCTTACATCCTAATGTATAGAATGCTACTGTTTTTTCCATTTTTTTCTCATTCCTTTTCTGTAATATCTGTATTATTTTACCACATTTTTTTACTTTAGGAAAGAGATTTTTAGAAGTTCTTGCATTTTATGTCAATTTTTAGTATAATCATTCTATAGCAACTATTCATATAAATTGCAAGGAGGTAACATATGACAACAATGGAGATAACCAGTGACTATTTAGACGCTTTGTCTGAAGCAGCAAGACAAATTCGGAAAGGTCGAGAAGTTCCTGAAACTGTTATAGAAAAAGCTATTGGGAAGCGTCCTAACCTTTCCAATTCTCCAGATGCAGATACTATGTTTGATGAGCTTCGTGCTCATAATCGGTATCATACCGAAAGGGCAGCTTTTTTGAATGCTGCATCCCAACTTGCAAACCCTTAAGCAGGGAAAGAGAGAGCAATGAAAATTTGCTCTCCCTTTTTTATGTAAGCGGGCTTTACAATGTCATCCATAGCAACGAAGTTATGAATCTCCGCTTTTATTCTTATTTTTTAAAATCTCCAAATATCATTCGCATCTTTTGTGGCTGTAATTTCAGAGTTCAGAGAAACTACTGGACGAACCCCTAAACTACCGCTGTCATAGTTGCTGCTGCCTACATTGCCATTGCAGTCCACGTTCACCAAACTACTTGTGCCGTTAGCATTTGGAGACGCCAACCAATACCCCCAACAATCATCTATACTATCTTGATGCGGAAAATATAAAGTATCATGATAGCCTGTATTTACATCTCTAGTTAAATCATAAGAGATTTCTGTTGTTCCTTCTGTATTTCCTATATAATAGCC
>CALXAQ010000072.1 GCA_944386335.1 uncultured Clostridia bacterium
GTGGTAGTGGAATTGATTTTGGAGCAATTGGTACAATTTTGCTTACCTTGTTAGGATTATATATTCTTAGTGCACTATTTTCCTTTATCCAAGGCTTTGTTATGACAGGAGTAGCACAAAAACTAACATTCCGTTTGCGTAGTGATTTAATTGCCAAAATTAATCGTTTGCCAATGCACTACTTTGATAATAGAACAAATGGAGAGGTATTGTCTGTTATTACAAACGATATAGATACACTTTCTCAAAACTTAAACCAAAGTATTACACAAATTATTACGTCTATTTGTACGATTGTTGGTATATTAATTATGATGTTTACCATTAGCTGGGAAATGACATTAGTATCACTTGTTATTTTACCAGTAGCAACTATCATTGTAAGATTTATTGTAAAGAAATCGCAAAAATTCTTCCAAAGACAACAAGAATACTTAGGACATGTAAATGGTCAAGTAGAAGAAATTTATGGAGGGCACAATATTGTAAAGGCATTTAATGGAGAAGAAAAGGCCATAGAGGCATTTGCAAAACAGAATAAGGAATTATATCGTTCTGGATGGAGATCACAGTTCTTATCAGGACTTATGCATCCATTAATGAACTTCTTAGGAAATGTAGGTTATGTAGCAGTTGCTATACTAGGTGGATATTTTGCAATACAAGGAAAAATTACAGTAGGTAATATACAATCCTTTATTCAATATAATAAGCAATTTACACAACCAATTGCACAAATTGCACAGATTTCTGGTATGTTACAATCTATGGTAGCGGCAGCAGAGAGAGTATTTAATTTCTTAGAAGAAAAAGAAGAAATAGAAGACGTGCCAAATCCAAAGAGTACAGAGGGATTAAAAGGAAATGTTACATTTGACCACGTACAATTTGGTTATGATGATGATAAAATCATTATTCATGATTTTTGTGCTGATGTAAAAGATGGGCAAAAAATAGCAATTGTAGGACCAACGGGTGCAGGAAAAACAACCATGGTAAAATTATTAATGCGTTTCTATGATGTCAATAAGGGAGCTATTTTAGTAGATGGCATTAATATTAAAGAATTCAAACGTGGAGAACTTCGTAAGATGTTTGGTATGGTATTACAAGATACATGGCTATTTGGAGGAAGTATAAAAGATAACATTCGTTATGGAAAACCAGATGCAACCGATACAGAAGTAATAGAAGCGGCAAAAGCAGCCCATGTACATCATTTTATAAAAACACTTCCAAATTCTTACGATATGGTATTAAATGAAGAATCTAGCAACGTATCTGTAGGACAAAAACAGTTATTAACTATTGCAAGAGTTATTTTGGCAGACCCTAAAATTTTAATTTTAGATGAGGCAACTAGCTCCATAGATACAAGAACAGAAATACAAATTCAATCTGCCATGGATAATTTAATGAAAGGAAGAACAAGCTTTATTATTGCCCACCGTTTATCTACTATTAAAAATGCAGACTTAATTTTAGTAATGAACCATGGAGATATTGTAGAACAGGGAACACACGAAGAATTGTTAGCAAAAAACGGATTTTATGCCAATTTATATAATAGCCAATTCGAAGAAGTAGAAGAATAAGATAAAAATAAAGTGTATGATATATGGTCATATGCTTTATTTTTTGCCATATAGTGTAATAAGAGGAGGAAGAGGAAAATGCAAAAAATAAAACACTATGTAAAACCAATGTTATTTACCTTATTAGCAGGCGGTATTGTAGGATTTCTTATCGCACCCTATATGGATTTTAATGAATTACAAAAACCTTTCTTAGCACCACCTAGCATTCTATTTCCAATTGCTTGGACAATTCTGTATTTACTAATGGGGCTGGCTTATGGAATTCTAAAAGATGAAGAGCAATTACAAACACCAGAGAGAAACATTTATATTGTGCAATTAGTAGTAAATTTATTATGGCCTATTTTTTTCTTTATAGCAAAATGGAGATTATTTTCTTTTATTTGGTTACTACTTTTAATTTTTCTAGTAATGGTAATGATAAAGCGATTTTATCACAAAAATAAAGTGTCAGGACTTTTACTAATACCATATATCTTATGGCTATTTTTTGCTGCTTATTTGAATTTTGGAATTTATTATTTAAATGGATAAATCTATTGTGAAAATAGAACAAAGCATGTTATAATAAAGAGCATAAAAGGAGCAAATTATGGAAGAAATACCAGAATTATTATTACAATTGTTACAAGAACAATATACAGAAAAAGAAGTGAATAAAATATTAGAAGGTTATCAAACTAAAAGAGAAACAACGCTAAGGGTAAATACTTTGAAAGCTACAGTAGAAGAGATAAAACAAATTTTGCAAAGTAAAAAGATAGAATTTGAGCAAATGCCTTGGTATCCAGAGGCATTTGTTTTAAGAAATATACAAGAAACAGAGATAGAAAAAGGGGAAATTTATGAACAAGGAAAGATTTACTTGCAAAGTTTATCGTCTATGTTGCCAGTGTTATTGCTAGAACCTAAAAAGAAGGTAGATATTTTAGATATGGCAGCTGCACCGGGAGGAAAAACAACACAGCTTGCAGCATTAACACAAAATACGGCAAATATTACAGCATGTGAAATGAACAAAATGCGAGCAGAAAGACTAAAATATAACATAGAAAAACAAGGGGCAAGCAGTGTATATGTGATGCTAACAGATAGTAGAAAATTAGATTCTTGCTTTTCTTTTGACCAAATTTTATTAGATGCACCTTGTAGTGGGAGTGGAACTATTACAGTAGGAGAAAGAAGAAAATTCACAAAAGAATGGCTTGAAAAAATTAACCACACACAGCTTACTCTACTACAAAAAGCTATCAGTTTATTAAAACCGGGAGGGAATATGATTTATTCTACTTGTTCTATTCTTTCGTGTGAAAACGAGGAAATCATAAAAAAAGTGTTAAAAGCAGGGAAAATAGAGTTAGAGCCCTTATCAATAGAAAAATTACCAGTGCCACAACTCCCTACAAAATTACCAGGAACCATTACTATTTGCCCAAATAACTTATGGGAAGGATTTTTTGTAGCTACTTTGCGCAAATTAAAATAGAAGAAAAAAGAGAGGAAAATAAGATGTACAAGTCAATGAAACAGCCGATTAGAAAGTGGAAAGGGCATAGCCTTTTAAAATGGGCAGAGAACTATGTATTAGTGGATATAGAAACGACAGGATTATCACCTGCCTACAACGATATTATTGAAATTGGAGCTATTAAAGTAAAAGAAAATGAAATTATCGATACCTATGAGTCCTTAATCAAAATAGAGGAACCGCTTTCACCTTTTATTACACATTTAACAGGAATTACAGATAAAATGTTACAAAAAGGAAAAGGAAGAGAAGAAGTATTGCAAGAGTTTATAGAGTTTGCAGGGAAAGATATTTTAATAGGGCATAATGTCAATTTTGATATTAATTTTTTATATGATAAGTGTGAAAAATATATCGATACCTATCTAACAAATGACTTTATTGATACGATGCGTTTAGCTAGAAAGATATTACCCAATAGTCCAAACTATCAATTACGGGACACTAGCCAAAGGCTTAGGAGTAGCTTATACACATGCTCATAGAGGCGTAAGAGATGTAGAAATTACCTATGAAGTTTATAATAGATTAAGAGAGGTAGCACAGGGCAAATAGAATAGATATATAGAATAGATATGACGAAAAATGCAAAATTGTTCAAAAAAAGTAAAAAAATAAAATTTTTTAGGGGCATCGACAAACTTCGACACAAAAAATAGAAAAAATGTAG
>CALXAQ010000073.1 GCA_944386335.1 uncultured Clostridia bacterium
TTTTTCTTTCCTTTGCTTACTTTCAATCATAAACCCATTATACTATCTCTTTCTTTTTATTGCAATCCTTTCCCTAGTATAAAAAATACTTGCCTTTTTTGCAGTTGTCATAAAATTGCCAATTATAGAAAAATGTGGTATAATAAAGGTATCTTTATAAGGAGAAACAAAAGCAAAAAGGGGGAATTTATATGGAAAAGAAAAAAATGAAATTCTGGAAAAAGATTTTAATTGTAATTGGAGTTATTTTTATTATTTTATTGATTGCTGTCATAAGAAAATTTATGATTTTATCTCATTTAGAAAATATTTCTAAATCAATGATAAATAGCAACAACTACTATGTAGAAACCTATTCCTTACAAGAAAATTGTATGCAAATTGCAAAATCCTACAATAAAGAGAATACTTACTTAACTGTTCTTGAGACAACCAGTAAAAATACAGGACAGGAAAATCAATTAACCGTATATGATAACGGAACAGAAACAATAAGGATTATTCAAACTGCTGAAGAAAAAATTGCTTTAGTAGGTGGCACTGCTGTAGGAGGAAAAATTTCTGTAAATGTATATGCTACCTACGGACAAGGATTTTGGTCTAAATTCCAATTGGCTATGCTATCTACAATAACTACAGAAAAAATCAATAATAAAGAATGCTATTTAGTGGAATCTGTACTTGGATGGAAAAAATGGATAGATAAAGAAACTGGTCTTGTTATTAGAGAATATACTAATGGAGATATCACTGATTTCTATTATGAATTTGATGTAGTAGAAGATAGTGATATACAAAAACCTGATATATCGGATTGTAAGATAGTAAATAATTAAATATAACATCTTGCTTTTTAGTAGTTAATGTACCTTCTTTAAGGTCATTAACTATTATTTATGCCTATTATTAAGAATCTTTTTACAAAGCGAAAAAACTTCTAGCTTTTTTCTCACAACTATGATATACTTTTCTTTGATACAATTTAACAAGGAAAAATTTACTTTTCCAAAAATAAAAAAGGAGGCTATTTTGTTATGTTAGTTAGTACAACAACCGTTATTGCACGTTATGCGGAGACTGATCAAATGGGCATTGTACATCATAGCGTATACCCTATATGGTACGAAGCTGCTCGTTCTGATTTTTGCAAGAAAGCAGGACTTCCTTATAGCAAAATGGAAGAAAGCGGAGTATTAACTCCTTTAGTAGAATTGCATTGCAAATATATAAGACCTGCGCATTATGAAGAAGAAATTGAAATAAAAACAAAAATTAGTAAATTAACCCCTGTAAAGGTAGAATTTTCTTATGAGGTATTTAAAAAAGGAGAAACTACTCCTATTAATACAGGAACTACATTGCATGCTTTAGTTGGCAAAGACTTAAGACCTATCAATACAAAAAAATTACACCCAGATATTTATCAAGTTATGGAAGATTGCATGCAAGAAGATGCTTAAAGTTTTCAATTTACTATAAAAGGAAGAAGGTAAAAATATATGGCGTTTTTTGAAAAAACTTATTCTGTTGGACTTCGAGATATTGGTATGTCTAATGAAATAACAGATAAAGCAATACTTCGGTTATTTTGAGGATATTGGAGGTCTCCACTCTGATGCAGTAGGTTTTGGACTAAAACAGATAGAACAAACTCACTTATCTTGGGTGTTATTACATTGGAAGGTACAAATATTAAAAAGACCTCACTACGGAGAAACTATTAGAATTTCTACTTGGTCTCGTGCTGCTTTTAGATTTTATTGCTATCGTGATTTTGAAATATACGACGAAGCAGGTAACCTTTTAGTCATTGCTACCTCCAAATGGGTATTAGTCCACACGGAAAAAGGATTACAAAAATTAACGGAGGATATTATCGCACCTTACGAATCTGAAGCAAAGTCTGTTTTTCCAGAAGTAGAAACTGCCAAATTAAAAGAGCCTGCCAATTTTTCTCATAGTTATCCATGCAAAGTTCTTCGTAGCAATATTGATGTGAATCGTCATATGCACAACCTTTGCTATTTAGATGTCGCATTGGAGACCTTGCCTACCGAAGTATATGAAAAAAGTGCTAATTTTTCTCATATAGAAATTATGTACAAGTCTGAAAGTAAACTAGGTGATACTCTTGCTTGCTTTTATTCCTATGTACCAGAAGAACAAGCTCATTATATTACTATTAAAAGTGAAGATGCAAAAGTATTACATGCTATTGTGAAACTTACTTAATTTTTTTAATTCTAAAAAAGAAACTATTACCTTTTTGAAACTTTTAAAGGTAATAGTTTTTTTCTTATCTTAATATTCAAAAATACTATTTCCTAAAAATTCTTGTAGTAAAGAATTTTTAGGTACATCTTCTAAGGAAATAGGCTCAAAATATTTTAAAAACTCAGCAAGTCTCTTTGCCTCTGCATATTGTTTGCTTCTTGGTCCTATCTTTTCAAATAAAGGCAAAGCATCATTTCTTAAAGCATTAATTTCATACACTAAAGAAGAATTAAACATCACATCCGCTTCTTCTTGGTAAGGAAAAATATTTTTCTCTTCTCCTTCTGACACAGAATACCAAGAAGCAAGCGTTCTTTCTGCGTCATATCCTCTAAATTTACTATCTCTTACAGTTCTTCTAATAATTCTTGTATCTGTTGTAGAAATACGGTTATAGTAATCAATATTTAATACCGTCAATGCGCTAATATAAATTTTAAACTTTTCTTCTTTTGAGATATCTGCTGTTAATTTATCATTCAAACAATGAATTCCTTCTATCACTAGTACTTCATCTGCTGCTAGAGACATAGTATTTCCTTTATATTCTTTATGCCCATGAATAAAATCAAAAGTTGGCATAGAAATGGTTTCTCCATTTAACAAAGCTTTCAAATCATGGTTAAACAACTTTAAATCCACCGCTTCTAATGCTTCAAAATTATATTTGCCGAATTCATCTTTTGGTGTATCTTCTCTTTCTACAAAATAGTTATCTACAGAAATTGTTTTTGGTTTTAATCCATTTAAACGAAGTTGTATTCCCAATCGCTTGGCAAATGTTGTCTTTCCAGAGGAGGAAGGTCCTGCAATTAGTATTACTCTCTTTTTTCTATCCTTCGCAATGGTATCTGCTATTTGTGCTAATTTCTTTTCATGTAACGCTTCAGATAATAATATCAAATCAGAAGTTTTTCCTTTCCTTATCATTTTATTTAGCTTATCTAAAGTACATACTCCTAAAACACGATAAATGTCTTCATATTCATCTAGTGTTGCTAGTAATTTCTTTCCTTCTTTATATGGCTCTATTACATTTGGATTTTTCTTACTAGGATAACGGATTAAAAATCCATCATGATATTTCATAATATCAAATAGCTTCATAAAACCAGTAGAAATTGGCATAACTCCATAAAAATAGTTAAAATATTCTTCACAAAAGTAAAAAGAAACTTCTTTTTTCTCTATATTCTCTATCTGTAATTTTCCAATATTCGTCTTTTTCTCTTCTATAAATTGTTTCGCCTCTTCTTTACTCATTTCTACCTTTCGAATCGGCAAATCCCTATCTATAATCTCTTGCATTTTTTGCCTAACTTCTGCAATCATTTCTTCTGTTGGTGTTTGGTTATATATTTCGCAAAGCATACTGTTATTCAATTGATAATTTACTGTTAATTTTAATTCTGGATACAACTCATGGAAAGCCATTGACATAATAAATAAAAGTCCTCGTATATAGGCTCTTGAGCCATCACGGTCAGATAAATTTAATAATTCTACCACATTTTCCTCTTGCAAAATGGTATCTAATGACTTCACTTCATGATTAATTTTACAAGTAACAATTTCTACTTTTGCCTCTTCTATTTCTTTGCTAAAAACATCTATTACTCTACTCCCTTCTGGAATTTCTATTTGTTTATCTTTATAAATAATTTTCATTTTTATTATCCATCCTTCCTTAAGTAATCATTTTTTATCCTTTCATATTATGCTTTTCTTTTCTCTTTTATTCTACACTACTTTCTTAAGAAAAAAAAGAGATTCCACAAAAAAATCACATATACTTGTTACCAATTAATGTTTCTTCTGTTTTGATAAAGTATGCGTATTGTCACAATAAATAACGAAAAACTGTATAAAAAACACATTTTGGGAAAACCTAGTAAAAAAGATTGTTATATGATAAAAAAGAAGGAAAGTTTATGAAAAAATTAATAGAAAAACTGCTTCATCAATGGGAGTGGAAACCTAAGTCCTCATACAATTTCACCCTACCAGATGATGCTACTAATACTCCTCTTGCACCAGAAGAGGAGAAAAAGCAAAAAACTGCCATTTACGCAAGTTTAGATGTGAATCTAGAGTATATCAAAACAAAATTTAATACAATGATTAATAGCGATATTGTTATTCGTGAATTTACGCTGTCTGCTAGAAATAGGCAATATAAGGCATTTTTACTCTTTATTGATGGAATGGTAGATTCTAAACTAATTAATGATTTTATTTTAAATCCTCTTATGCTAAGAAATAATGCAAACTCCTATCAAGGTACACAAGATAGGATTATTTCTGAAGCAGTTACTAACAATATTACCGTTAGAAGGGTAAAACATTTTAATATGATTGAATATATTTCTCAATGTTTACTTCCTCAAAATAATATAAAACAGAACTCTACCTTTGAAGAGATTATCTCTGGGGTTAATGCTGGAAACTGTGCTCTATTTATAGATACCCTTTCTATTGCCTTTCAAATAGAAGTAAAAGGTTTCCAACAAAGAAGCGTAGATAAACCTAATAACGAAATTGTAATTAAAGGTCCTCACGAAGCTTTTGTAGAAAATATCAGAATTAACTCTTCTTTATTACGTAGAATTATCAATAATGAGTCTTTGATTATAGAAAATGTAGAAATAGGTGAAATTACACAAACGAAATGTGCACTTTGCTATGTAAAAGAAATTGCTAATGATGATTTAGTGGCGGAGGTACGCTTTCGACTAAATAACATTAGTGTAGATTCTCTGCTTTCTTCTGGCCAATTAGAGCAATTGATTATTAATGATAACCAAATTGGTGTACCTGAAGTAATTACTACTGAAAGACCGGATAAGGCTACTAAATACCTTTTGCAAGGACGTGTTGTAGTACTTGTAAATGGTGCTCCTTATGCTATGATTATGCCTGCCACCTTAATTGACTTTATGTCTTCTCCAGAGGATACCAACTTAAAACCTTACTTTGGCAATTTTTTAAGATTTATACGATGTATTGCTGCTTTTTTTACTTTGCTATTGCCTGGTTTATATATTGCCGTTACCAGTTTTCACCAAGAAATTTTGCCTACTGAATTGCTCTTTTCTATATTAGGAGCAAGAGAAAATGTGCCTTTCCCTATCATTTTTGAAATTTTGATTATGGAAATTTCTTTTGAGTTAATTAGAGAAGCTGGTCTTAGAGTACCTTCTCCTATTGGACCTACTATTCGGTATTGTAGGTGCTTTGGTGTTAGGACAAGCGGCTGTAGATGCTAGTATTGTTAGCCCTATTTTAATTATTGTAGTAGCCATCACAGGCATTTCTTCTTTTGCCATTCCAGACTTTTCCTTTGGATTTCACTTACGATTTTTCCGTTTTCTCTTTATCTTTTTAGGTTATATGGCTGGCTTTTTAGGAATTGCCACAGGATTATTTGTTTATGTCTCCATCCTATGCAATATTCAATCTTTTGGTGTTCCTTTTACCGCTCCTTACGCCCCTTCTATGAAAAAAAAAGGAAACAGCTATTATATTCCGCCTATTTGGAAGCAAGAATATAGAGCAAGCTTTGTTTCTCCTAAGCGAGAAAAAGCACAAGCGGACATTAGTATGAAATGGAAATATAAAAATTAAAAGGAGGTTTCTTGATTATGCATACATCAAAAATAGGTACCATGGAAGCTATCATGATATTATTAACGATTGTAGTTACACATACTGTGCTTTCTCTTCCTAAGACACTACTTTCTGTTACTAAATCTGCCACTATTATTAATATTATTTATGTTAGTATTCTTGCGTTATTACTTGTTATTTTTATTGTTCGTTTGTATAAAAAGTTTCCTGGTATGGATCTACTAGACATTTCGGAATACTTATCTGGCTCTTTTTTTAAAAAATTATTAGGTATTTTGTTTATCAGTTATTTTCTTGTTTCTTCTAGTATTTTACTAAGAAACTTTTGTGAATGCTTAAAAATTGTCTACTTTCCTGACACGGACCTACTATTTTTAATTGTTTTATTTATTATTGCCATTTGTATAGCCAATCGTCTTAGTTTTACGGCTACTTTAAAAACAAATTTGCTAGTGATTCCTATTGTACTTGCTAGTGTTATTTTCCTATTTCTTGCTAATTTTAGAAATTTTACACCAGAAAGAATGTACCCCATTTTAGGCGATGGCTTTTGGAATACTTTTGTAACAGGAATTGGAAATATTTCTGCTTTTGGTGGTATTGCTTATCTTTATTTTTTACCACCACTTTTAAAAAAACCAGAACAATATAAAAAAATAGCCATCACCTCTGTTATGATTACTGGCATTTATTTATTACTTACTGTTGCTACTATCCTTTT
>CALXAQ010000074.1 GCA_944386335.1 uncultured Clostridia bacterium
TTTCTGCTAAATCTGTACTATGATGAGCAGGGGAAAATTTGATGGGTTTCATTTCATATAATTTTACAGGAATTCCTCTTTTCGCAATTTGATAAGCTGCTTCTGTTCCTGCTAAACCTCCACCTATTACTGTAACCATCTTTACCTTTCCTTCCTTTAAATTATCTCTCCTCTTCTTTATCTGCTCTTTTTTCTTCTTCCCAATATTCCCTCCAGGATGTTTCTTCTGGTTCTTCTTTTTGCTTTTTTAATAACAAGCTATACCTTCTTTCTGCTAGTTCTTTACATGTAGCAAGATATTCTTGCTCAGAATAGTCGATTCTTTCCTTTTTCATTGCTTGATAGATTTCTATTTTTCTCTCAAGAAGTTTTATAATTTTCCCTTCTTCTTCTCTCGTTCTTATTTTTGCTTCTTCTAACAAATTATCACATCTATTTAATTGCATTCTTCTTTGTTTTTCTTCCCAGTTTTCTTGTCTTTCTTCATATTGTTTTACCCAATTATTTCTATTTACTCGCATATTTTCCCCTTCTTTCCATATATAAACTTTTAATTAAATAACTGCATAATTTCTTCTTTAGATAGTTTATTGATAAAGGTTTGATTAGTTGACAACATATCATCTATTAATTTTGCTTTTCTTTGTTGTAACTCATAAATTTTTTCTTCAATAGAATTTTTTGTAATCAGTTTATACACTTGTACATTCTTTTTCTGTCCTATACGATAAGTTCTATCTGTTGCTTGGTTTTCTGCTGATAAATTCCACCATGGATCATAATGGATTACCATATCTGCTCCAATTAAATTAAGTCCTGTGCCTCCTGCTTTTAAAGATATTAAAAATACTTTAATATCTTCATTTTCATTAAATTCTTCTACCATTCCTATTCTTTCTGCTACTTTTGTTTGTCCTGTTAATTTAAAATAAGCAATATTCTCTTTTTGCAATGCTTCTTCTATAAAAGAAAACATACCTGTATAGCCAGAAAATAGCAATATCTTATGTCCTGCAGCTACTGCATCTTTTACTATTTCTATACATTGATTTAATTTACTACTCTCTCCTGCATAATTATCTAAGAAAAGTCCTGGGTGACAACAAATTTGTCTTAATCTCATTAATAATGCTAATATTTTTATTTGGCTCTTTTCTAACCCATTTTGTTGTAATTCTTGTGCAGCTTCTTGTTTTGCATTAGCAAGGTAGGAAAGATAAATTTTTAACTGTTCTTCTTGCATTTCGTTATTTAGTACAGAAATTGTTTTATCTGGCAATTCTGTTAAAACCTCTTTTTTCACTCTACGAAGAATAAATGGTTCTATTAGCATTTTTAATCTACGCATGGCAGAATCATCTTGTTCTTTCACAATAGGCGTTTCATACAATTCCTTAAATTTATGATAACTAAATAAATACCCTGGCATAATAAAATCAAAAATAGACCATAATTCGGATAAAGAATTTTCTATAGGAGTTCCTGTCAAAGCATACCTTGTTTTAGCTTGGATTACTTTAATGGCTCTTGCATTTTGTGTATTATTGTTTTTAATATATTGTGCTTCATCTGCAATTACATACTGAAATTCATATCCTAATTCTTCATAGTTATCTCTATCTCTTTTTAATAGGTCATAAGAAGTAATTACAATGTGATAATTGGGTATTTGTTTTAACTGTTTTTCTCTTTCTTTTGCATTTCCATGAATAACTATTGTTTTTAATGCAGGTGCAAATTTTTTAATTTCATTCTCCCAGTTTAAAGCAAGAGAACTTGGGCACACCACAATACTTGGTCTTGGTTGTTTTTCTCCTTCTATATATGTTAATAATAGTGTAATTAATTGTAGAGTTTTTCCGAAGTCCCATATCGTCAGCAAGTATACCACCAAATCCATATTCATCTAATACTTTCAGCCATTCTACTCCTACTTTTTGATAACTTCTTAGTTCTGCTTGCAATCCTTTTGGTAACTGCATTAATGTAGCATTTTCCTTATCCTCTACTTTTTGTACTAGTGTTTTATAACTTTGTTCTCTTGTGATAGCTGTACCTTTCATGTTTTGCAATAGTCTTTCTAAATACATACTTCTATAAACAGGTAGTTTTAACTCTCCTGTTTCCATTTGTTCATAATGTACTCCCATATTTTCTGTCATACTATCTAAAAAGTCCATTGCTTCATTTTCTTCTAGATTTAAAAAACTACCATCTTTTAATCTATGATATTTTTTCTTTAATTTATATTGTTTCATAATATCTTTTAATTCTGAAGCATCAAAATCTAATTGTGAAAAATCAATTTGCAACAGATTGTTTTCTATTTTAACACCTAATGCTCCTACTTTTGGCTGTTTTATCTCTTTTTCTTTAAAATTTTGTGTTGCTAAAATTTCAAATTTCTTCATATAGTTTTCTATCTCTTCTGATAAGAAAGCATAAATTTGATCGTCTTTCACTAAAATTAATCTTTTATTGGTAGTATCCAACATGAACCCTGTATTTCTAAACATTTCTAATACTTCGTCTTCTTTTATAATGTCTCTAGCAATATTGGGTGTATCTTCTGCTAATGGATTAAATTCTATCTTTCCATATACAAATAAAATATCTGCTGTAATATATTGGTGACTATCATAATCTAAAAATACTTTTACATACAAATCTTGGGGTATATACTGCTTTTTATCTTCTTCTTTCAGTTTTGTAATATCTATTTGTTTTTTTACTTTTGGAAAAACAATAGAAAATAGCTGTGGTAATTCCTGCTTTGGCATAATAATTTCATTTGTAAAATTTTTACGAAATACTTCTAATAACATAAATACAGTATTCTTAAATTGTTGTGTACAGCGATACAATTTATCTCCTTGTAGAAAATAGATATATTCTCTTCCTTCTATCACATCATAACGATATATATCTATATTGGGCTTTAATACATATTCTCCCTTCGTCTTTTCTTCTAATGAGAAAGAAATATCTGGTTCTTTATCTTCAAAATAAACCATTTTTTCTTCATACTCTTCTTGCATCAGTATACTTTTGTTTTTCATTATCTCAAACAGTTCATCTAAACCTGTGTTAGAAATGGTAATATAATTATTAGCAATACTTCTTCCAAAGTAATTATATTCTGAAGTTGTTTCATTAGCATATTTAATAATT
>CALXAQ010000075.1 GCA_944386335.1 uncultured Clostridia bacterium
CTTCTCCATCGCCTGGTAAATCTCCTTCCCCTTCATCTGGTTTTTCTGGGACATCTGGATTCTCTTCTGATATTTCTATGTTGAAACTTACTTGTGCTTGATTTCCAGCTTCGTCTACAGCAATAATGGTATACCTGCCATTTTCTTCTATACTTGCTCCTAACTTATAGCTTGTAACTATTTGTCCATCTTTATATAAGGTCACTTCTTTTAGATTTGCATCTTGCACAGAAGGTGTTACTTTTTCACCATAAGTTTTTCCTTCTTCTACACCAGTAATAGTAGGTGGAGTAGTATCTTCTTCCGGCTTTTCTTCTTGTATTTCCGTTACTTCTAAAATAGATACTGTTTCATTTCCCACTGAATCTTTTGCATATACAGTATAAATTCCATTTGCTAAGATTCCAAAAGTAGCTGTAGCTATTTTATCTTGTTTTATTAACTCTATTTCTCTGCCTTGTTCTTCAAAATAATCTATATTCTGTCTTCCCACCTCTATTTTTGCTTGTTCAATAGAAGAAGCGTTATCTTCTATGGTAAGAGTTACTTCTACTTTTGTTCCATTATCTACTAAATTCTTTTCCATAGTAATGATTGGCGGTGTTGTATCTTCAGGAGGGACTGGCTCCTCCTCATCAATATTAGTTACTTCAAATACTTTTACTGTTTCATTTCCTGCTACATCTTTAGCATAAATGGTATAAAAACCATTTTCACTTACTGTAGTATTGGCTGTTATTTCTTTTTGTCCTTCTGGAATATTCGTATCTGTTCCATTATTTTGAAAATAGCTAACATCTTGTTTTCCCTGTGCCATTTTTATATTTTCTATGCTAGTTACTTGCTCTGTTACAGTTATATCCACATTTACTGTTTGTTCTTCCGTAACTTCGGAAAGTTGAACCGTAATACTAGGCGCTGTTTTATCGATGCTAAAATGTACAGTTGTTTCATTTCCTGCTTCATCTCTTGCTGTTAATGTATAATTACCATCTTCTGTAATTGGTGTTTGATTGGTATAGGCTATTTCTTCCCCGTCTTTTATCAAGATAATTTCTTTTAAGTGTTCGTCTGTAACTTCTGGCACAACCTGTTCTTGATAAATACTTCCTTCTGTTACTCCTGTAATAATAGGTTTTTCCCCATCTATCTCTGGCGTCTCATCTATATTTGTAACCGTGATTGTCTCTACTGTTTCATTTCCATTATTATCTATGGCATAAACTGTATAAGTACCCGTTTTGGTAATTAAAAATTCTGTTTGTATTATCTTTCCAATTGTATCTGTTTCTATTTGAGTACCATTTGTTTCGAAGAATGCTGTATCTCTTTCTCCCTCTGCCCATTTTATTCTTCTAATATACGCATCTAGACCTCTTACCACTACATCAATCTGCTTTGGGTTTGTTTCGTTTTGTGATAGAAAAATAATTGGCACTTGTGGTGGAAGTGGCTCATCTATTCCTATGATAGTTTTTGTATATAAATAAGTATACCCATCTTCATCTTTTACGTACACATTAACCGTACTATTTTGAGATAATGTATAGCTAGCAGTTACTGTTTTTCCCTCTGTAATAGGAAGATTTTCTCCATTCTCTTCAAAATATGCTAAATCGATATCCTCTCCTAAAGCTATTTTCATTTCTACAATATTCGCCATTGTATTCGTTGCTGTAATTTGTAATTCTGCCGGATTATTTTCATCTTGTGTAATTTCTACATTCATTACTTTTTCTTGGGTAGTAAAACGTTTTTGTGACATTTTTTGATAACCCGCTTCATCTGCTACATAAATAATATAAGTTCCATCC
This sequence comes from uncultured Clostridia bacterium, assembly GCA_944386335.1. Lineage (GTDB taxonomy): Bacteria > Bacillota > Clostridia > TANB77 > CAG-508 > UMGS1663. The sequence goes on from CALXAQ010000075.1 coordinate 1,815, forward strand.
TCTGGAACAGTATAATTTGCAGTTACTTCCTTGCCAGGAGTAATAGGAATTATCGTTCCTTTTGTTTCAAAATCCGTAAAATCATTAATATCTTCCGCTTTTGCTATTTTCAAAGAAACAATAGGAGAAATAGCATCTGTTACTTTGATTTGAATATTTCTATTCTCATCCATTTCAGAAACCTCTAGGGTAATAGGTGTTTTTTGGCTTGCCAAATAAATCTGACTAATGACACTATTGCCATATTCGTCTTCTACATAAACAGCATATAACCCTTCCTCTGTTAATTCTGTATAAGTAATATCTACTTCTTGACTTGGTGTATGTGAAATAGTTGTTCCTTGTGTAGAAAAATCCACAGTATCACTATAGTTTTCTTTTTTTGCTATCTTAATGGTGGTAATGTTCCCTATAGTACTGCTTGCTTTAATATGTAAATGCAAAGGATTGCCTTCTATCTGCTCTAATGTTATTTGAGGTAAATCTGCTGGGTTTTGAATTGTAATTCTATTTAAGAAGCGATCTCCATGTTCATTTTTTGCATATACGGTATAAGGTCCATATCCATCTAATAGAAAAGATTCTTCCACTCTCTGACTTGGAGTAATTGAAAATGTAATGACATCACTATTATTTCCTTCAAAATATTCAATTTCTTCTAGTGTAATATATTTATGTACATACTTTAATTCTATAATGTTGTACTTACTATCTGTTGCTAAAATATCAATTTGATTTCTATTAGTAGAATTTCTACTTAAAGTAACCTTTAAACTAATATCTTCATCATTTGCAAAATTAATTGTTGGCAATACCAGTTGTATAACTAATAAAAATACAATCATCCATGCCATTATTTTCTTGTTATTGATTTTCATAGTTTTAACACATCCTTTCTGTGAGAATGGTATTATATCACACATTTATTTAAAATTCCATATACCATAGCAATTTTTTAAGCCCTTTTGAGTTTTTATCCTCAAAAGGGCTTTTGTAAATTCTTATTTAAGAATTTCATTGGAGAATCACAGTCTTTTGTAGGCTGGATATACTCTCTTTTCAATGCTTAAATTCTTTTGGTCAATTAAGTATTCTACATTTGGTTCTACCGAACATTTGATGTCCTTACCGTCAAGCAATCCTTCGTAAAAACCAGAAGAACGTGTAATGCTAATGATAACTTTCCTTCCAAATGCCCCTTTTCTTTTTAGATAAGGATTATCCGTTCCTCCCATGATTTTTAATATTTTTTCATAGGCGCTTTTTTTCACTTTCTCCGGCTCTGTTTTAATCTTTTTCTCCCAATATTCCTCCTCTTCGGTATTTTCCATAGCAGTAGCCTTCCAAAATTGTAAGCTTTCTAAATATTTCCGGCTTACTATACTTGCGAACCGCTCTGCCACCTGATTTACTGTGTTACCTGAAAAAATAATTTCCTTGTGCATTTCTTCCTCCTTCTTCTAACAATAGCTTTTTGCTATATATGTAGCACCTATTATAGCACTTTTTTGTTTGTTTTCAAGTAGTTTACTCATCTTTTTCCTTGCCATTTTAGAAATTTATGCTAAAATAGAGCAAATATGCATGAGGAGGAAAAAATATGACACTTATATACACAGTAAAGCAAAGTTCCTATACTACTGTAAAAGAAGTACTGCTTTCGCATTTTGACATTTCTCATCGATTACTGACTAAGTTAAAACGAGAAAATGCTATTTTATTAAATCATGTTCCTTGCTTTGTCAATGAGAAAATTTGTGAGGGAGATAGAATAGAGGTTTGTATGGATTATGTAGAAGAAAATGATAATATTATTCCTACTCCTATGCCCTTATCTATATTAAAAGAAACAGAAGGGTATCTTATTGTAAATAAACCCGCTCATATACCTGTTCATCCTTCTTGTTATCATTTTGCAGATACTTTATCTAATGGAATTCGCTTTTATTTTGATTCTATTGATTTAAAAAAGAAAATAAGACCTGTCAATCGCCTTGATGCAGATACTACTGGTATTGTTATTTTTGCTAAAAATGAGTATATCCAAGAGAATTTTATTAGACAAATGAAACAAAATACTTTTCAAAAATATTATTTAGCTATTACAGAAGGTTTTTGGGAGAAGAAAAAAGGAAGTATTGATAAACCAATTGCTAGAAAAGAAGGTAGCATTATGGAGCGAGAAATCTCCCCTTTAGGAGAAAGTGCCATTACACATTATGAAGTATTACAGGAATATACATTGCAAGATATGCCTATTTCTATTCTTTTATGCAAGCTTGAAACTGGTAGAACTCATCAAATTCGCGTGCATTTATCTTCCATGGGACATCCTCTTTTAGGAGATAGTCTTTATGGAGGTAATACCAATTGGATAGGTAGACAAGCATTACATAGTTATCAGATAGAATTTTTAGACCCTATTACTCATAAAAAAGAAAAAATACAGGCTCCTATCCCTGAGGATATGCTGTATTTCTTACAAAATATATGAGAAGTAAATCTATAAGCCGGGTTCTGTCGTGAATAGTCATTTATCTACTCCCTATATCACTATAGGGCTCAAAGCCACCATAATAAACGAAAAAGAAAAAAGCGAGCAACTTATTTTCTTTTTTATCACGGTGTTGCTCCAGATGGGGTTTACATAGCCTTCTCTTGTCACCAAAAGAAGCGGTGAGCTCTTACCTCACCTTTTCACCCTTACCTCCCAAAAAGAGGCGGTTCTTTTCTGTTGCACTTTCCTTAAGGTTACCCTCACTAGACGTTATCTAGCATCCCTGCTCTATGGAGCCCGGACTTTCCTCGTACGCTGTCTTTCGACCCTGCTATACGCGACTATTCAATTTACTCCTTTTTTATTGTAATATGTTTTGGGCTTTTTGTCAATTTTGGAAGAAAAATTTTTTATCTTATGTTTCTTATCATAACCTTTATGAAAAATCTAAATATTGCATATTTTCCATCAAATTTTCATATTTTACATAAAAAACTTCTTTATCTTTTAATGCAACAGCACTATTTAATTCATTTAGCAATACATAACTTTTGCTAAGTTTGTTCTGCATATTTTCATTTTGCAAACTTTGACCCACAATACTAGAAAAATATTCTTGTGCTTTTGTCATCTGTGTTGGAATTTCTTCCCATTTCTCCTGTTCTACTAAAACACTGCAGGCTAAAATATGAGATTTTGTGCGATATAAATTTACTTGCTCTGTTTTCTCTGTTAAAATACCTTCTGCATAAAGAGGAATATAACTATATAAATTAGCCAATACTATTAATGCATCATTTTTGTTTTCTTCTTTCACCTTTATCATTAAATTATCCATTTCTGAACTAAAGGCTAGTATGTCCTCATTTTTTACATTTTGTGTAGCATGTAAATCTACTAAAAAACTAGTCCAACTAGAATAAAGTAGCTCTGTATCCAATCTTAATGTTTCCCAATCAATGGTATTAGTTTTAGTAGTATCTAACGTGCTTTGCTCTTTTAAACTAAATTTTACATTACTCTCACTACTTTCGCTTTGTACATTTTCATTAGATTTTTGTCCACCTGAACTAGAAGTAGAACTTTGCTCTCCGGTATTAGTATTCAATTGGCTATTTTGTTCGTTGGACTGCTCCTTACTAGAAGATGCTTGTTCCTTCGTAATCACATAATCGGCTAAATTAATCCCCGTTAGCTGATAACTCATAGATAAAATACTATCATCCATATAGGAAAGTTCTGCTTTTATCTTCTCTTTGATATCTGTTTCAGATTGTTTGCCAAAACCAGAAATAGAAAAAAATAGAACGGCAAAAAACACAAGAACGATAAGAATAATTCCTACATTTTTCCATATACTCTTTTTCATACACATTCTCCTTTAAAAATAGTATGCATAAAAAAATTGCATTTTATTCCTTGTATAGTTATAAAAAAATATAAAATACTAAGATTAAAAAAATAAAGGAGAAAAACATGTATACAATTGTTAGATTATACAGTAATGTAGAAAATGAAATTGCTCGTTTTTTGCAAAAATTTTATCAAAATAGTGAGGAAAATACTCAAAAAAATACGTCTTCTCCTCTTAACTTATCTAAAGATACGTTAGAATGGGAACACGTATATGAAAACCCTATAGAAATAGCAGACATTATTGGTATTTTTGCCGAAAATAGTCAAAATTATCCTATCAACATGTGGATTAGCATGGATAAAGATATTTTTATTAATGTAACAGAGCAAAATGCCGATGAAATTATACGCTATCTTTATGAGCGTTTTCCCTATTAAACTTTGTCAATTTTTCGTTTTCTAGATATTTTGCACATTTAAGCTTCTTTTTCTAATAGAATGGTAACTGGACCATCATTAATTAATTCTACTTGCATATCCGCTCCAAAAATACCATGTTGAACCTCTATTCCTTGCTTTTTGCACTCTTCCATACAATATTCATACAAAGCATTTGCCTTTTCTGGTTTAGCAGCCCCTATAAAACTTGGCCTATTCCCTCCTGAACAATCCGCATATAGAGTAAACTGAGAAACCATTAAAAGACTACCTTGTATATCTTTTAAAGCCAAATTCATCTTTCCATTTTCATCTTCAAACACACGCAATTTAATTAATTTTTGTACCAAATAATCTGCAACTTCCTCTGTATCATTTGGTCCTACTCCTACCAATACCAAAAAACCTTTTTCTATCTCTCCAGTTGTTTCTCCATCCACTGTCACTTTTGCTTTTTTTACTCTTTGTATCAAAAACCTCATTTTCTATTTTTCCTTTCCATGCAATTTAAGGAACGTCCCTAAATTGCGAAGTTCACATTTCATCCTTTTTTTCTCTCGTCATTAATTGATTGACTGCCACTTTTGGATCTAAATGATGATATAGCATATCATATACAGCTTCTACTATTGGCATTTCTACATGATATTTTTGAGATAGTTCATAGGCTACTTCTATATTATCTACGCCTTCTATTACCATACCAATTTCCGCTCTTGCTTCTTCTAATGTTTTTCCTTGTCCTATTAGCTTTCCTGCTCTTCTATTTCTACTATGCTCGCTAAGGCATGTTACAATTAGGTCTCCTAAACCTGTCAATCCATAAAAAGTTTCTTCTTTACCTCCAAGTATAGTACCTAACCTTGCTATTTCTTTTAATCCTCTTGTAATTAAAGCTGCAAAAGTATTATCTCCTAATCCAATTCCCGCTGCTACACCCGCACAAAAGGCAATAATATTTTTTAAAGCTCCTCCTAATTCAATTCCCCTCATATCATCAGAAGTGTACACTCTTAAATTTTCATTCATAAATACATCTTGCAAAAGTTTGGCGTCTTCTTTATTCTCTGCTGCAATTACCATAGCGGTAGGAATTGCTCTAGATACTTCTTCTGCATGACTTGGACCAGATAACACAGCAAGCCTTGTCTCTGGCATTTCTTCTTTTAATACCATATCTAAAGTAGAAAGCGTTTCTTTTTCAAATCCTTTTGTACAAATTACTACAATTTGATTCGTAACATAATTTTTATATTCTCTTACTGTGCTTCTCGTAAATTTAGAAGGAGTAACATGCAAGATAATCTCGCTCTCCTTTATTGCTTCTGGATAGGAAGTAGTACAACCCACACCTTCTGGTATAGTTACTTCTGGAAGAAACTTGCACTTTCTTTCTTTGTTAATAAGATTTGCTTCCTCCTCCATATAGGACCATATTTTTATAGAATGTCCCATTTTTGCTAAATGGATGGCAAGTGCCACTCCCCAACTTCCACTTCCTATGATGGCTATTTTCTTCATTATTTTTCTTCCTTTCGTATATTTTCTAATAAAAATAGAGGGCATAATATTTCAAAGTTTCATTATACCCTTGCTTTTTATATGTTTTATTTCTCTACTATTTTATCTTTTTAAAATCTAATTTGTTTTCTGTTCCAGAAAGTAATCTTTTGATATTGCTTCTATGATTAAATATAACAATAGCTGCTAAGATAATAGAAAATACAATATAGTTGAAATGGCTACCTGGTACTAAATAACCTGTAGATTCTGGCATACATAGTACTAAAATGGGATATAAAATAGCTGCTCCCACAGAGCCTAAAGACACCATTTTAGTAAGTATCATTAGTACTAAAGCAAATATCAAACAAATAAGACCAATATGCCAATTTATCATTAATAATACGCCTAATGCTGTTGCTACTCCTTTTCCTCCTTTAAATCCAAAGAAGATAGGAAAAGTATGTCCTAATACAACAAAAATTGCAGCAAGTTGTACCAAAGTATCTGCTCCTTCTTTAGTAATAAGACCTGTAATATACGCTATTAAAACAGCAACCACACCTTTTAAAATGTCACATATTAAAGTAATAATAGAGGCTTTTTTTCCTACTGTACGAAGTACATTTGTAGTTCCTGCATTTCCACTTCCTTTTTCTCTTACATCAAAACCAGCCATTTTTTTGCTGATAATTACAGAAAAACTAATGCTACCTAATAAATAGGCAATAACCGATACAATAATCATTGCTACCATATTTTCATCCTTCTTTCTTTTTTATATTTTCTAGATGCCTCTTGCTTTGCTTATTTTTGTGCATCCTTATCACTTTTCTCTCTTACCATCATACGAATAGGTGTACCTGTTAAATCAAATTCTTTACGGATTTGATTGACTAAATATCTTTCGTAAGAAAAGTGAAATAGTTTTTTATCATTTACAAAAACCACAAATGTAGGTGGTTTTGTAGCAGCCTGTGTCATGTAATAAATTTTTAACCTTTTTCCTTTATCTGTTGGTGGCTGTGTAATAGCAATTGCTTCATTTAGCACCTGATTTAGTACTGCTGTAGAAACACGCATCGCATTTTTATTTGCTACCTGATTAATCATTTCAAATAGCTTTGTTACTCTTTGTCCTGTTTTTGCAGAAATAAAAATAATAGGAGCATAAGCTAAATAAGGTAAGTCTTGATATATTTGTTTTTTGTATTTTTCTGTAGATTTATCATCTTTCTCTATCGTATCCCATTTATTTACCACAATGATAATACCTTTTCCTGCTTCATGTGCTTCTCCTGCAATTTTTGTGTCTTGCTGAGTAACTCCTTCATTCGCATCTATTAAAATAAGACACACATCTGCTCTTTCTACTGCCATCAAACTTCTCATAACACTGTATTTTTCAATTTTCTCTTCTACCTTGCTTTTTCTTCTAATACCTGCTGTATCAATAAAAACATATTTTCCAAATTCGTTTTCAAAAGGAGAATCAATTGCATCTCTGGTAGTTCCTGCTATGTCACTCACAATAACCCTATTTTCTCCCAGAATTTTATTAATTAAAGAAGATTTTCCTACATTTGGCTTTCCTATTACAGCTACTTTAATCGTTTCGTCTTCTTGGTTTTCCTCTTCTTTTGGTAATTTTTCATAAATAGCATCCAAAACATCACCAATGCCAATAGCATTTACAGAGGATACCGGATAAGGATCTCCTAATCCTAAATGATAAAATTCATATACCTCTGGCATAGTTTCACCATATTGGTCTGCTTTATTGCATACTAAAATGATAGGCTTCTTAGATTTTTTTAGCATTAAACTAATTTCCTTATCATCTGCCGTAACACCTTGTTTTACATCTGTAATAAATACAATCACATCTGCAAGTTCCATGGCAATGTTTGCTTGCTCACGCATTTGTGATAAAATGACATCATTGGTTTCCGGCTCAATTCCCCCTGTATCTACTAAATAAAACGATTTTCCTCTCCAATTTGCTTCAGCATAAACCCTATCTCTTGTAACACCCGGCTCATCTTCCACAATAGAAATACGTATTCCTGCAATATAATTAAAAAAGGTAGATTTTCCTACATTTGGCCTTCCTACTATAGCAACAGTTGGTTTCATTCTTTTCACTCCTTTTTCTTACAGCCTCATTTTATCTCATTTTTTAATTTACGTCAAGGTGTCCCACTCATCCCTGACATTTTTGTGACATGTCTCATTTAGGCCCTGACTTAAATGAGACATTGACATTTTTCGACTATATTCTTGGGCTATATTTTATTTTTAGCCCCACTAAAACACAAAGCCCGATGAAAGAGATAACAGCAGATACTTTCATTATCCATGTTCCTGTATATTGTACTTGCACTGTAGCTTTTTCTAATACAGGAATTTCTACTCCCACAAATCCATTTTCTGTTTCTAGGGTTTTTAGTT
>CALXAQ010000076.1 GCA_944386335.1 uncultured Clostridia bacterium
ATTAGACGGAGCAAACAGAATAAAAGATTTACCAGTAAGAGCAAAAGAATTGGGAATGAAAGCAATGGCACTAACAGATCATGGAGTAATGTATGGAGCTATTGATTTTTATAAAGCATGTAAAAAAGAAGGAATTAAACCAATCATAGGATGTGAAGTATATGTTGCACCACGTTCAAGATTTGATAAAGAACCAAACATAGACAACAAATACTATCATTTAATACTTCTTGCAAAAAACAATCAAGGATACAAAAATCTAAGTAAATTAGTTTCTCTAGGATTTGTTGATGGGTATTATTATAAACCACGTATAGATTTAGAAATATTAGAAAAATATCATGAAGGAATAATTTGTTTAAGTGCTTGTTTAGCAGGAGCAGTAAATCAAGCTTTATTAAACGGACAAGAAGAAAAAGCAGAAGAAATAGCACTATGGCATAAAAAAGTATTTGGAGAAGATTACTATATAGAAATCCAAAATAACGGAATTGCAGAGCAAGTTTTGGCAAATCAAAAATTAGTAAAACTTGCAAGAAAACTAGACATTCCACTTGTTGCAACAAATGATGCACATTATCTAAAAAGAGAAGACGCATATAATCATGAAGTTTTACTATGTATACAAACAGGAAAAAGAATGAGTGATACAGATAGGATGAGATTTGATACAGATGAATTATATGTTAAATCTCCAGAAGAAATGTCTGAATACTTTAGAGCATTTCCTGACGCAATTGAAAACACAGTTAAAATTGCAGACAAATGCAATGTTGAGTTTGAATTTGGGCATACAATACTACCAAACTATGACGTACCACCAGAATATCCAACGCATTATGACTATTTCAGGAAACTTTGTGATGAAGGTATCAAAAAAAGATATGGAGAAAACCCAAGCAAAGAGATATTAGATAGAGCAGAATATGAAATTGGCGTAATAAAGAAAATGGGCTATGTAGACTATTTTCTAATAGTATGGGATTTTATCCATTATGCAAAAACACATAACATTCCAGTAGGACCAGGTCGTGGATCAGGAGCAGGTTCAATAATAGCATATGCAATAGAGATAACAGATATAGACCCTATGAAATATGGATTACTTTTCGAAAGATTTTTAAATCCAGAAAGAATTAGTATGCCAGATTTTGACGTTGACTTCTGCTATGAACACAGACAAGATGTGATAGATTATGTATCAAGAAAATATGGTCATGATCATGTATCACAGATTATAACATTTGGAACCATGTCAGCAAGAATGGTAATAAGAGATGTGGCAAGAGTATTAGATGTGCAATATTCAGAAGCGGATTCTTTAGCAAAAATGATTCCAAATGAATTACATATTACAATAAAAAAAGCATTAGAACAGAATAAAGAATTAAATAACCTATATGAAAATGACGAAAAAGTAAGAAATCTATTAACAATAGCAATGGGATTAGAAGGGATGCCAAGACAGGCATCTACTCATGCATGTGGAATAGTTATAACAAAAGAACCAGTAGATACATATGTACCATTATATGTAAGAGATAATCAGATTTCAACACAATATATAATGACAACCCTAGAAGAATTAGGACTACTAAAGATGGATTTTCTAGGATTAAGAACATTAACAGTAATTCAAGACACAATAGACTTAGTAAAAAAAGATAAAGGAATAGACGTAGAATTTGACAAAGAAATGAATGACCCTAAAGTATACAAACTATGGCAAGAAGGAAAATCATGTGGCATATTCCAATTTGAATCACAAGGAATGACAAACTTCATGAAAGAATTAAAACCAGACTGCTTAGAAGATTTAATAGCAGGAGTATCACTATATAGACCAGGACCAATGGATCAAATACCAAGATATATAAAAGGAAAACAAAATCCAGGGCATAATGAATACACACATCCAAGTTTAGAGCCAATATTAAATGTAACATATGGATGCATGGTTTACCAAGAACAAGTAATGCAAATAGTAAGAGATTTAGCAGGATATTCCCTTCGGAAGGGCAGACCTAGTAAGACGTGCTATGGGAAAAAAGAAATTAGATGTTATGGCAAAAGAAAGAGAAGTTTTCATAAATGGACAAGTAGACGAAGAAGGAAATATAATAGTTCCAGGATGTGTTAGAAATGGAATAGATGCAGAATCAGCAAATAAAATATTTGATGAAATGGCAGAATTTGCAAAATATGCATTTAATAAATCACATGCAGCATGTTATGCTGTAGTAGCATACAGAACAGCATATCTAAAAGCATATTACCCAGCAGAATTTATGGCAGCAACATTAAACAGTTTCTTAGGAAATTTAGATAAAATACCTCAATATATAGAAGAATGTAAAAACTTAGGAATTGAAATTCTAAAACCAGATATAAATAAAAGTGAAGCAAAATTCACAGTAGAGGATGGAAAAATAAGATTTGGACTTGGAAGTGTAAAAAATGTAGGAAGTGTTCCTGTAGAAAATATTGTAAAAGAAAGAAAAGAAAATGGAGAATACAAATCATTTACAGACTTTTGCGAAAGAATAGCAGATAAAACAGTAAATAAAAAATGTGTAGAAAGTTTAATAAAAGCTGGAGTGTTTGCAAACTTTACACAAACAAGAGCCACACTTTTAGCATCATTTGAAACAATAATGGATGTAATTCAAAGCAATAATCAAAAAGGATTCAATGGACAAGTATCAATGTTTGATTTAGGAACAGACGAGCAAAAAGAAGAAATGCAAGAAAAAAAATACACATTTGAAGAACATCCTGAATTATCAAACAAGGAACTATTATCAATGGAAAAAGAAATGCTAGGTATATATATATCTGGCCATCCATTAGAAAAATTAAAAACACAAATAGAAAAAGAAACAACAATATCAACAAAAGACATAAGAGAAATAGAAAATCAAATGAGTACAGCAAATGATATGGAGGAACAAATTTCGAATACAAAAACAAGATTCCAAGATGGACAAAGAGTAAAATATGCAGGAATAATAACATCTATTAAAAAGAAATTCACAAAAAACAATAAAATAATGGCTTTTGTAACAGTAGAAGATTTATATGGAACTGTAGAAATAATTGTTTTTGAAAGTGTATACTTAAAATGTTCAAAAAGTTTAGTAGAAGAAAATATAGTGCTTGTAGATGGAAGGCTTAGTATAAGAGAAGATGAAACAACAACAATACTAGCTAATGAAATTAGGGATTTTGGAGAACAAAAACAGAAAACTTTGATATTAGATATAACAGATGTTCCAGAGGAACAAAAGGTAAAATTAAGAGGTGCTATTAAGTATTTTTATGGAGATAA
>CALXAQ010000077.1 GCA_944386335.1 uncultured Clostridia bacterium
AAATCATAAATCATAACTTCATGAAAAAAAACTGTACCAACCTGTACGAAAAGGCTACTGAATACTAATCTTCCACCTAACTTTCTTTTTTCATTTCTATCTGGTTCATAGGTTACTGGTTTTACTAACATACTAATAATTAAAATAAATAGAGTTAAAACAAAATTTAATGTACTTGTGCCTCCAAAAGCTATTGTATTTCCTATGATTACTAGTATAGTAGCTACACCAATGGGAATACCATTTCCTAAAATAGCTACTAATATGGCAATTCCAAAAGGAGCCAACTCCTTTTGTTCTCCTATGCCTGCCATGGACACCAAAAATGTCAAAATGTATAAAATAATATTTTGTTTTGTAAAAGTTCTTTTTACCACTTCTACAAAAGATTTCTTTCCACTTTGATATTCTACATCCTCATTCTGATTTTGCTCTTCTTCATCAAAATCTCTTGCTATATTCTGAAACATCCTTACCACCTCTTACTTTTTTAATTTCTTTTTATGCTTTTTATTTTAGTACAAGCTGCCTACAATATTTGTCGTTTTTACGCCCAAAATTAAAAAAGTTTTTTACAACTTGTGATATATTTTTTTATTTATTTTCTTTTTCCTTCGTTTCTTTTTTGTATTTTATCGTAAAATAGTCGAAAAAACAATAGGCTAGAAGAAAAATGTGAACGCTTTGTTGTTTTCTATCATATACGAGAATTATATGTGAAAAAAAAGAAAGAAAAAGATTTTACTCATTTTTCTTTCTTTTTTTCATACTATGCAATTTAAGGAACGTCCCTAAATTGCAAGTTCTACTATTTTATGTTGTTGCAAACATTTTGGTACATCTAATATTCTTTGGTTTTCGGAACCCCTAAATTTTAGAGTTGGATTTTTCTTTTCTTGTACAAATCTGCCATCTACTAAGACATCTATCTCTTTTAATGCTTCGTTAGTAGTTTCATCATTTCTTGCTTCTAATTGTTCTATGGTATAACCTGAATAACACCATACGTTAAAATTTGGTCTTACCTTTTTCACCTCTTTAATGAAGCTAACTACCTCACCTATGTTTTCTTTGCAAAGTGGTTCTCCTCCACTAATCGTAATTCCTTTTAAGATAGAATTCTCACATATTTTATCGATAATTTCTTGTTTATGAAATTCTTGTCCATAATTATAGTCTTGTGCTTGTGCATTATGGCATCCAGGGCAATGATGTGGGCAACCACTCACAAATAATACGGCTCTCCATCCTAATCCGTTGGATATACTTTCATCATAAAATCCTGCCATTTTCATTTATTTCTATCTCCCTTTTCCTATATATTCTTCCTAGTATTTAGAGAAGTAATTATCATTTTTTATTACGTTCCATTCGTGCGCTGGTCGGCATAAAGCCTCCCAATTGTTGGCTAAAGCCAACTGCTCCTCTTAGGTCACTTCATAAAAAAATGATAATTACTTCTAACAGCACTATTGAGCACCCTTTATGCCATTGTCTCCACCAATATGAGTTACTCTATCTCGTAGTTCTGCTCTTTTTGCATTATTCCAACGCTCTGTTGTTCCTACTAAATAACCAGTAATTCTTTGAATTGTATCTATATTTTTGCTTCCACAAACTGGGCATTCTTTAAGGTCTGCATCCGCATTTTCAAATCCACAATCTAAACATCTAGATCTTGTATGGTTTACGCTTCCATATCCCATGTTATATTTATCCATTAAATCCACAACTGCTTCTACAGATTCAGGATTATGAGTAGCATCTCCATCAAGCTCAATATAGAAAATATGTCCTCCCTCTGTCATAGTATGATATGGTGCCTCTACTTTTGCTTTTTGCTCTGCTGTGCATTTATACCATACTGGCACATGGTTAGAGTTTGTATAATACTCTCTGTCTGTTACTCCTAAAATGGTACCAAATTCTTTTTGGTCTATTCTTGTAAATCTTCCAGATAATCCTTCTGCTGGTGTTGCAAGTACGGAGTAATTTAGGTCATATCTTTCAGAATAATTTTCGCAACATTCGTGAATTAGCCCTATAATTTCTAATCCTAATTTTTGAGATTCTTCTGATTCTGCATGATGCTTTCCTGTTAATGCTGTTAAACACTCGGCAAGTCCTATAAATCCTACTCCTAAAGTACCATGTTTAATAACTGGTGCAATAGAATCATTTGGTTTTAAATTTTCACTATCTTCCCAAAGTCCACTCATTAGTAATGGAAATTGTTTTGCAATAGCAGTGCTTTGGAATTTATATCTATCATATAATTGTCTCGCTGTAATGTCACAATATTTTTCTAGTTTTTGCATAAATATTTTCTTTACTGCTTTTTTATAGCTTGCTGTCATGTGTTCTTCGCTACCTCTTCCTAGTACAAAGCTAATGCCTACTTGCTCTTGTGCTTCGTAAGCTGACTCTATTGCAATTCTTGGAAGGTTGATTGTAGTAAAAGATAAATTTCCTCTTCCTATAGAAGTGTCTTCTCCATGTCTATCTTTAAATACTCTCGTTCTGCATCCCATGGTAGCACATTCATAATAATATCTATTTGGATCATCTTTATTCCACTTTGGATGTTGATTAAAGGTAGCATCTAGGTTAATAAAGTTAGGGAAAAATCTTTTTGCTGTTACCCTACATGCTAATTTGTATAAATCGTAGTTTGGATCTTCTGGTAGATAGTTTACGCCTCTTTTCTTTTTCCAAATTTGGATTGGGAAAATTGGTGTTTCGTTATTGCCTACTCCTCTTTCTGTAGAAAGTAGTAATTCTCTTATAATACATCTTCCCTCTGGTGAAGTATCTGTTCCATAGTTAATAGAACTAAATACTACTTGGTTTCCTCCTCTAGAATGGATGGTATTCATATTATGGATAAATGCTTCCATAGATTGATGTACTCTTCCTACTGTATTATTAATAGCTGCTTGAATATCTCTTTCGTCTCCCTTTAGTCCTTTTAAATCTTTTTTAATATAATCCTTTACTTGATAATCATAAAGATGAGATAAATCTTTATCTAAAAATTCTTCTATCTTTTTTATTTCTTCTACAAAAGATGCTTTTACATATGGTGCTAAATAAAAGTCAAATGCTGGAATAGCTTGTCCACCATGCATTTCATTTTGTACTGTTTCCATAGAAATACACCCCAAAATGCTAGCAGTTTCTATTCTCTTTGCTGGTCTAGATGCTCCATGTCCTGCTTTAAATCCATTTTTTAATATTTTATCTAATGGGTGTTGCAAACAAGTTAAGGATTTGGTTGGATAATAGTCTTTATCGTGAATATGTATATATCCTTTTTGGAAAGCTTCTCTTGCTTCTGGTGATAATAAAAAGTCATCTACAAATGGTTTTGTTGTTTCTGATGCAAATTTCATCATCATTCCTGCTGGTGTGTCTGCATTCATATTAGCATTTTCTCTTGTTACATCGTTTGCTTTTGTTTCTATAATCTCTAAAAACATTTCTTTAGTTCTAGATTTTCTAGCAACATCTCTATTATAACGATAAGTGATATATGCCTGTGCTACTTCCTTCCTAGAAGAGGACATTAATTTCTTTTCTACTAAATCTTGTATTTCATATACAGAAACTTGATTTTTGTCTTCCAATTGTTTTTTTACACTATCTGCTATTTTATTAGCTAAATCTATATCTACTCCACCTGGTGTTTGTGACATGGCAAGTGTAACTGCTTTAATAATTCTTTCTGGATTAAATTCTGCGACTCTACCGTCTCTTTTAATAACTTGCATTTTAATACCCCCTATATTCTTTGTTTATTTTATAAATTGAGAATTGTTCTCACTTTTTATTTTTTTAAAATAAGATGCTATTCTCTTTGAAATTATCTACATACTATATGAATTTTTTTAAAAAGTCAAATAGCATATTGTTATGTCTATTTCGTTTATAATGCTTGGTTTTTCTAGTGTTTTATAGGTCTGTCAAATTTATCCAATCTGTTTTTTAGGCAACTTTTTTATCGTACCGACTGGTATTAGTCACTTTGTTTTTTCTGTTACAAAATTATTACATTTTTTTTACAAAAATATTACATATTAACATTTGCATTTTTCTTGTATTTTTTTTTATCTTTTTTATAGCTATTTTTCAGTACTTTTTTGATCGCAATTTTTAAAATGATAATAATTATCATTTTAAAAAATAAAGATCTATTAAATACTTATAAAAATTCTACTCTTCTATTTTTTCTTTTTTCTCATATATTGTTACAGGTGATAGTGTTGAAAAAGGTTCAAGTTTTTTTATTAAACGGCATCTTACTGACAACAACATCTCTTTTTATGCGTACAATAGGTCTTTCTTTTAATGTGTATATTTCTAACAAAATTGGTACAGAAGCTGTTGGCATTTATCAGCTAATCATGTCCGTTTATTCTTTTGCTATCACGCTTGCTTGTTCTGGTATTCATTTAGCTGCTACTCGTATTGTATCTGAGCAACTTGCTTATGGCTTTGAAACGGGAATTAAAAAAGCTATGAATAAGTGTTTATTCTATAGCCTTAGTATGGGATTATTTTCTTGTTTTCTACTTTTTACTTTTTCATCTTTTATTTGCTCCTACTGGTTACATGGTAAAATAAGTACTTTTCCTTTAGAGGTTTTAAGTTTTAGTTTACCTTTTCTATCTATGTCTTCTGCTATGAATGGTTATTTTTCTGCCCTTCGAAATGTCAAAAAAAGTGTGTTTTCTCAAATGGTAGAACAATTTTTACAGATGTACTTAGTTTCTTGTTTTTTAAACTTTTTTATGCCGAAAGGACTAGATTCTGCTTGTCTTGCTCTTGTTTTAGGAAGTACTCTTTCTGAAATGTGTTCTTGCTTTTGCCTTTTTTTATTATATATACATGACAAAAGAAAATTAAAAGCAAATCTTTATCAAGATACAAATTATACAAAGCAAATTTTAAAAATCTCTTTTCCTATTGCTATTACCTCCTATATTCGCTCTGGATTATCTACCTTAAAGCAAATTCTTATTCCCTTACAATTAGAAAAATCTGGAATGTCTTGTGAATATGCTATTTCTCGCTATGGCATGATTCACGGTATGGTTATGCCTCTTATTTTATTTCCTTGCACATTTATCAATTCGTTTTCTGGTTTGCTTATTCCAGAATTTTCTTACATGCAGGCAAAAAAGAGTTATCGTAAAATGGAAATTGCTTTTGAAAAAATATTTAAAGTTAGTTTTATGTTTTCCTTTTTAATTTTGGGAATTTTTTGGTGTTTTTCTCAAGAATTAAGTAGTATGATCTATCAAGAACCTGAAATTGCAAAATTCGTAAAAATTCTAGCTCCTTTAATTGTGTTAATGTATATTGATTCTATTGTAGATAGCATTTTAAAAGGGCTAGATAAACAAGTGATTGTAATGGGAATTAATATTGTTGATTTAACTGTTAGTATTTCTTTTATTTACTTTTTACTTCCTAGTAGTGGAATTATAGGTTATATCCTTGTATTATATATTAGTGAAATTTTAAACGGATTAGTAAGTCTTTGGTTTTTATGGAAAGAGACGCATTTCTATTTTGATATAGCTAATTGGCTCATCAAACCATTTTTTAGCCTTTTACTATCTACCTTTGTATTTTCTATTTTACCATCCATTTCTACTAGTTCTCTCATTGGCATTTGTGTAAAAATTCTTCTTTTTTGTGTCTGCTACTTTTTATTTTTATACCTATTTAAGGCTGTTCGAAAAGAAGATATGAAAATTTGAACTTTAGGGACGTTCTTTAAATTGCAAATAGGCTGAACTTTAAGAAACGTCCCTAAAGTTTAATAATTCTTTCCCATGTACTATCTTTTTTTCCAAAATGGCCATAATTGGTTGTTGCTTTATAAATTGGTTCTTTTAATTTTAAGTACTCTATCATTCCTTTTGGTGTTAAATCAAATTTATCTTTTATTATCTTTAATAATTCTTCTTCTGTTTTCTTTCCTGTGCCAAAGGTATCTATATATATAGAAATCGGTTCTTCCATACCTATTGCATAAGAAATTTGGATTTCACATTTTTTTGCATATCCATTTGCTACTATATTTTTGGCAATATGTCGAAGCATATAACTAGCGGTTCTATCTACTTTTGTGGCATCTTTCCCAGAAAATGCTCCTCCTCCATGTCTAGCATATCCTCCATAAGTATCCACTATAATTTTTCTTCCTGTTAGCCCTGTATCTCCTAATGGTCCTCCAATAACAAATCTTCCTGTAGGATTGATGTATATTTTTGTACTTGAGTTCATCATGTTAGAAGGAATTATTGAATTTATTACTTTTTGTTTGATATCTTCTCTTAAGGTTTGTATTGCTACTTCTGGTTTGTGTTGTGTAGATACTAAAATTGCTTTTATTCTTTTTGGTCTATCGTTTTCATATTCTACAGTTACTTGTGTTTTTCCATCTGGTCTCAAATAGGGAATTTCGCCTGTTTTTCTTACTTTTGTTAGTTGATAGGATAGTCTATGTGCCATTGCTATGGCATATGGCATATATTCTTCTGTTTCGTCACATGCGTATCCAAACATAATGCCTTGGTCTCCTGCTCCTCCTATGTCAACTCCCAATGCGATATCTGGACTTTGTTGGGTTACATTTATTTCTATTTTGCAAGTTCTATAGTCTATATCTGTACCTTCATTATCATATCCAATTTCTTTTATAGTTTCTCTTGAAATTTTTTCTATATCTATTTGTGCTTTCGTAGTAATTTGCCCAGCAATAACTACTTGATTTTTAGATACAAAAGTTTCTACTGCTACTCTGGCTTCTTTATCTTGTTCTAAGCAAGCATCTAATATACTATCAGAAATATTATCACACACTTTATCTGGATGTCCTTCTGTTACACTTTCTGAGGTAAAAATATATTTTTTCATATTTGTGTTCTAATCCTTTCGTCTTTTTTACTCTTGTTACTTTCTTACGAAATTTTCATCTATAATGCAATCTAAAGAACGTCCCTAAATTGCACATGATTAGATATCATATTCTCACTATTATCCACATTTTTTGCTAAATCTGTGGATAAATACTTTTTATTATCATCAGGAAATACTGTTACTACTGGTAAATTTATTTTTTCTCTTAGGATAACTGCTCCTAAGAAATTGGCTCCTGAAGAGATTCCTACACCTATTCCTAAGTTTTTAGCAAGTAATCTTGCCATATTTACTGCATCTTCATCGTTAATAACAATGACCGTATCTATCATATTTCTATCTACTAATTCAGGTACAAATTCATCCCCAATACCTTCTATCTTATGTTGTTGGCCAACTCTATTTTTAGACAATAATGGCATTTTATCTGGTTCTACAGCTGCAAGTAATATACTAGGATCTTGTTTTTTTAGCCTTCTTCCTACCCCCATCAAGGTTCCTCCTGTACCAATACCAGATACAAATCCTCCTATTGGCTCATGTACTTGTTCTAATATTTCTAGTCCTGTTGTTTGATAATGTGCCATTACATTATCTTTGTTCGCGAACTGATTGACATAGAACCCATTTATTTTACTTGCATAATACTGTGCCTCCTGAATACAACGTCTAAATCCTCCTTGTCCTGCGGAAAACAATTTTACAGTTGCTCCATAACTTTCCATAATTTTTACACGTTCTTTACTTACCCAATCTGGCATAAATATGTATACTGGATGATTTTCTCTTGCACCTATTGCTGCTAAAGAAATACCTGTATTCCCGCTAGTTGCTTCTACAATAGCTTGCCCTGGTTTTAATTCTTTTCTTTGTTTCGCCCTTTCTATAATATAACTTGCCATTCTATCTTTAATGCTCCCCGTTATATTAAATGCCTCTAACTTTGCATAAACATATCTCGGATTTCCTTGATATTTATATTTTATTTGTATCATTGGTGTTTTTCCTGTTATATTTTCCATTCATCTTCTCCTTTCTTTTACCTTATTGTATGTTTTTTATCATTTTTGGTGACAAGCAAAAAGAAGAAAGCTTTTTTTACTTTCTTCCTTATTATCAATTATGTTTTTATACATGCCTCTTTTCATGTTCACGCTCCTATTCTTTAAATCATTTGAATACCAAACATGTCCATGATATCTTTTATTCCTTCTACTATCTCTTCTTTTGAGAATTGTACTTGTTGCAATTCTTCCTCTGTTTTTTGGTTTAACTTTGTATAGAAATCTATTGCTATTTCTAAATAGGAAGGATTTTCCACGGATATCTCTTCAAATAATATATTCTCCGCTTCATTCATTTTTCCTTCCTGAAAAGCTTTATCTATTCGGTAATATAGATTGTTACAGGCTTTATGTGCTTCATCTTCTATCACTTCATATGCTGTATTTTTCTTCCCTAAAAAAACATCTCCAATTACTCGAATTAATTCATCTATTTCTCTAGATATACTATCTTTTTCGTATAACATCTTTTTCCTCTTTCTATTTTATTATTTTTACTTTACTCTTTATCTTTTTATTAAATCCAATCTCCAAATTTTAGAATATATAATTTCTTTACAATTAAAGCTACAAAACAATATAAGATTGGTATTAAGAAAATAAGTCCAATAAATATTGGTGTTAATGGAACTAATCCCAAAAATTCTCCTATAAAAGTAAATGGTATACATATTGCTACTGCACATAGTAAAATAGTGAATAAGTATACTGTTTTGGAAGCATGACTTTCTATAAATGGTATTTTAGCTGTTCTAATAATATGAAGTCCTATTAAGTTAGACACAATGCCATAAGAGAACCATATACTCTGGAATAAAGCAGCTTGCCCTTCTCTAATACCAAAAACAAACCATAAAAGTGAAAAAATTAGTAAATCAAAAATAGAACTAGTTGGCCCCATGTATAACATAAATCTTTTTAAACTCTTCATATCCCATTTTCGTGGTTTTTCTATATATTCTTTATCCACATTATCTGTTGGCAAAGATAATTGTCCAATATCATATAGCAAGCTTTGTACTAATAATTGAATTGGTGTAATAGGGAAAAATGGTAAAAAGATACTGGCAATTAATACAGAGGTTACCTCTCCAAAGTTAAAACTTGCCGCCATTTTAATGTATTTTAATAAATTTCCAAATGTTTTTCTTCCTTCTACTACCCCCTCTCTTAATACGTCTAAATCCTTTTCTAATAGAATAATGTCTGCTGTTTCTTTTGCGATATCAACTGCTGTATCTACAGATATTCCTACCTCTGCATTTACTAAAGAAGGACTATCATTAATTCCATCTCCCATGTATCCAACTACATTTCCCGCTTCTCCTAAAATTCTAACAATTCTTGCCTTTTGGATAGGAGATAATTTGGCAAAAACATTCGTATTGCGAAGTAGTCTCCTTACTCCCATATCAGATAACTTGTCGATTTGATTTCCTAATACAATTCTTTTAGTATTAATATTCACTCTTTCGCATACTGCTTTAGTAACATACTCATTGTCTCCTGTTAATACAATTACTCTTATTCCGTGTTTATTTAAATTTTTGATGGTTTCTTTTGCACTTTCTTTTGGTGGGTCTAAAAATCCTATAAATCCTAGTAGCACCATTTCCTTTTCATTTTCTACTGTAAAATAATATATCTGTTCTATATTATTTTTTTGACATACACCTAATACACGTAATCCTTCTTTGTTAAGCTGCTTCGCCTTTTCTAATATTTCTCTTTTCAAAGTAGGTGTCATACTACTTACTTGTCCTTTATCATCTACAAAAGTACATATTTCTAGGATTTCTTCTATCGCTCCTTTGGTAATTAATTGTTTTTTATTTTGTTTATCTTTTACTACAACAGATAATCTTCTTCTAGAAAAATCAAATGGAATCTCGTCTATTTTCTCATATTCCTCTGCTATTTCTGCCACTTCTTCTTTTTTTGCCCTTTCTATTATAGCCACATCTATATTTCCCTCTAAACCAGTTTGAAAATAACTATTTAAAAATACATGCTTTAATATTCTTTTATCTTCTTTTCCATGTATATCTAAATATTTTTCTAATACAATTTTATCTTCTGTTAAAGTTCCTGTTTTATCTGTACACAAAATATTCATAGCACCAAAACTTTGTATAGCATCTAGTTTTTTTATAATCGTTTTTTTCTTTGCCATTCGATTAGCACCTTTTGCTAAGCTAGAAGACAATAATACTGGTAATAGCAAAGGAGTAATTCCAATGGCAATAGCCACAGAAAAAGTAAAAGCTACCAATACACCATGTCGTGTCACATTAATCATAAATGTTATTGGAATTAATACTAGCATAAAACGTATTAATAATTTGCTAACACTTTCTATTCCTTTTTGAAATGCTGTTTTGGGTTTTCCAGTTTGAATAGTATGTGCTACTTTTCCAAAATACGTATCATCTCCTACTTTAATTACTACAGCTTTTCCATAACCACTCATTACATTGGTACCCATAAAGCAAATAGTATCTAAATCAGTAATAAATTCTAGGTCTTCCTTACTCTCCATTTGTGTTTTTTCTACTTTTCTAACGCTATCAGATTCTCCTGTTAAAGAAGACTGATTCACAAACAAATCTTTTGCTTCTAATACTTTTAAATCTGCTGGTATAATATCTCCTGCTGATAAAACTAAAATATCTCCAACAGTAATATCTGACATGGCAATTTTTTGTTCTTTTCCCTCTCTTAATACCGTTGCTTTTGCCTCTACCATACTTTTTAATTTTTCTGCTGCTTGATTAGAACGATATACTTCAAAAAATTCTAGCAAAGTACTAATAACTACTAACAGCAAAATTACAATAATATTGGCATAGCTAGGTGGATCTGTTAGATACACATCTGTGTAAAAAAGAACTACTGTAATTCCTAATAAAATTAGATTAAAAGGACTTATTAAACTTTCTATGAAATAATGATACCATTTTTTAGGCTTTTTTTGTTTCATCTCATTTTTTCCATATTTTTTTCTATTTTCTACTACTTGTGTATTCGTTAACCCTTTTTCCTTATCTATATTTTTCTCTTTTTCCCATTCTTCTACTGGAGCAAATGCTTCTTTTCCATATAATTCTATAATATTTATTTTTTCTTCTCTATCTGCCATGCTATTTTTCCTCCTTTGTGGCTTTATTATAACACGAATTTTTTATCTTGCATCTTTTTTTTGTATTTTTCCCCATCTTTTATTCACTATGTTCCAGTTTACAATATTCCAAAAATTTTGTACATACTCTGGTCTCTTAGTTTTATACTGTAAATAGTAAGAATGCTCCCACATATCTAACACTAAAATAGGAATGCAGTCCCATAATGTTAAGTTTTGATGTTTTTCACATTGTAAAATTTCTAGTTTATTCCAAGTTCTTACCCATACTAATAAGCACCAACCTGATGCCTCTACCTGAATAGCCACATTTGTGAATTGTTCTTTAAAAGCTGCAAAGTTCCCAAAATCTTTGATAATTTGTTCCATAAGTGCCATGCTTGGTGTAGAGGGAATAGCTGGTCCTAAATTTTCAAAAAACTTTTCATGTAAAATTGCACCTGCTCCAAAAAAACTTAAATTTTTTTCTAGACATTTGATATTAGAAAAATTTTTATTTTTTCTTGCTTCTGCTAATTGTTCTTGTGTTTTATTCGTATTATCTACATAACCTTTGTACAAGATTTGATAATGTAATTCTAATGTTTCCTGGCTATAATATGGTTCTAATGCATTTGTGGGATAGGATAATTCTACCATTTTTAACATTGTCTCACCTCCTTTTTTTCTATTGTATGGTCTCCCTTTTATTTCATGCTAAATATCTTCTTTCAAATTTCTCTATGGGTATAGGAAACGCATAATAATAACCTTGTGCTATATCACACCCTATTGTTTTTAAATATTGAGCCTGTTCTTTGGTTTCTATTCCCTCTGCAATGGTTATCATTTCTAATCTTTTTGCCATTTGAATAATTGCCTCTATAATAATTTTTCCTCTTCTATCCTGTGTTACCTCATCTACAAAACTTTTATCTATTTTTAAAATATCAATTTGTATTTCTCTTAGCATACTAAAAGAGGAATAACCTGTTCCAAAATCGTCCATTGCTACTTTAAATCCCAAAGCATGCACTCTTCTTTCAGCTTCTTTTGCCATTTTAATATCATGTACAACAGCAGTTTCTGTCATTTCTAGTTCTATATATTTTGCCTCTACTTCATATTTTTCTACTGTTCTTTGCAAGTCTTCTATATGATGAGGATTATATAAATGCCTTCTAGACTCATTTACTGCTATTGGAATTTTCTTTTTCCATTTTTGTATAAAGGAACACACTGTTTCTAATACATAATGGTCTATTTGTGTAATATATCCTGTTTGTTCACAAAAAGGGATAAACTCATTAGGTGGTATTATAGCAGAATCTTTTTCCCAACGCACTAAACTTTCTGCTCCCACTATTTTTTCTGTATGCAAATCCACTTGTGGTTGTAAATACACCTTTATTTCTTTGTTTTTTAATGCTTGTTCGATTTCTTCTTGCCTCATATTCTGTCTCCTCTTTTCTTATTCTTTCCATCTTTTCCTAATTTTATCCTTGTATGTTATGTATTTTTATTATATAATAGTGGCATAAAATAAATCGTTTTACAGTAAGATAATTTTCTGTTTTTCTAATAGGAAACTGTATTATGAAAAAGGAGTAGGGTATGGATAGAATAGCTATTCTTTCAGATGTTCATGGCAATATAACAGCATTAGAAGCTGTAATGAAAGATATTGAGCAAAAACAAATTAGCCAAATTTATTGTCTAGGTGATTGTGTTATTAAATGTGCCAATCCTGATAAAGTAATAGACTTATTAAGACAAAAATGTAATGTTATTCTAAAAGGTAACTGTGATGCTGTCATTTGTAGACCAGGAATAGAATACGGTCGTTTTTGGAGCAGAGATAAAATAGGCGAAGAACGTGCTAATTTTATTGACCATTGTCCTCTTTCTTATGATTTTTATATAAGTGGACATTTAGTACGCCTTTTCCATGCTTCTCCTTTTAGTCTAGAAGATATTTTTAATCCTGTTTATTCTAACAGTAATTCTAGATATTTTAACCATATTATTACCAATCCTGAAGATTTGTTTAAAAATACAGATTTTATAGGAAAAAGTGAAAAAGACTCCACACCAGATGTAGTTGGTTATGGACATTTACATACGCCTAATCTTTTCCGTTTTGGTAATAAAACTATTTTTAATGTAGGGAGTGTTGGTATTCCAACTGAAATGTTAAATGAGGAGGAAAAAGATCCTACAAATCGCTTTTCTACTA
The DNA here is from genome assembly GCA_944386335.1 of uncultured Clostridia bacterium. Classification (GTDB taxonomy): domain Bacteria; phylum Bacillota; class Clostridia; order TANB77; family CAG-508; genus UMGS1663. The sequence continues at coordinate 13,349 of CALXAQ010000077.1, forward strand.
TGGCTTCTTATGTTATTTTAGAAGGAGATCTTGATGCACAGGAACTTTCTTCCCTTTCTTTTACTTTTGTAAGATTACCTTTTGATATTCGTAAAGAAATTGCTTATTTAGAAGCATCTGATATGCCTAATAAAGAACTAATTATTCGAACTCTACAAACTGCAATTCACTAGTTTTGTATTTGTATAATATTATATAGTAAGATATTTAATTTTATTTATATGTTTTTTTCAGTACAACATATAAAATATAAAGGATGGAATTTATGGAAGATATAGACTTGGCAAAACAAATTTTAAAACAATATCATCAAGAACATTTATTAGCTTTCTTTGAGGAATTAACGCCAGAAGAGAAAAAATCTTTAATACGGACAAATTCTTTCTATTGATTTTGCACAAATTTTAGAATTATATCATCATTCTAAAATAGAAGAAGTTGTTTCTCCTTCTGAACTATCTCCTCTACCTTATATAGATAAAGAAGAACTTTCTTTTAATGAAGTATCTTATTTAGAAGAGATTGGAAATACTTATATTTCTAATGACAAAGTAGCTATGGTTACTTTAGCAGGTGGGCAAGGTACAAGGCTTGGCTATAAAGGTCCTAAGGGTACTTTTGAATTAGACTTATATCCTAAAAAGTCTTTATTTGAAATTATTTGTGATAATTTAAAAGAATTAAATCAAAACTTACAAACTACTATTCCTTGGTATATTATGACAAGCATTTACAACGATACTGCTACCAAGCTTTTTTTTGAAAGAAAAAACTATTTTGACTACCCTAAAGAAGCTATTTTCTTTTTTTCTCAATCAGAACTTCCTATTATCGATATTTACGGAAATTTAGTATTAGAAGAAACGTTTAGAATAAAAGAAGCCTCTAACGGAAATGGCGATGTTTTTTCTGCTTTAGCAAGGGCTGGTTATATACATCAAATGAAGCAACAAGGTATTCAATGGTTATTCTTTGCAGGAATTGATAATGTATTATTAAACTGTGTAGATCCTCTTTTACTAGGACTTACCATTGTCAATGGTCACTTAACTGCTTCAAAAACTCTACGCAAAGAAAATCCACAGGATAAAGATTGGATATTTGCTTCAAAATCAGGAAAACCTTCTATTATTGATTGTACTTATTTAACAGAAGATATGAAAATAGAGATAGATCCTATTACAAAACATGATTGCTTCCGTGATATCAATTTACTTTCTCATCTTTTTTCTATAAATGCTGTAGAAGAACTAGCAAACGACGTACTTCCTTATCATCGTGCATTTAAGAAAAATACTTTTGTTAATGAAGAAGGAATGAAGCAAGTTCCTGAGCAACCAAATACTTTTAAATTTGAAAATTTTATTTTTGATGCGTTCTCTTTCTTTCCCTCTATACAGTTACTACGTGTAAAGAAAGAAGAAGAATTTGCTCCAATTAAAGACTTTAATGGACCGCATAACCCAGAGGTTGCTACTATATTATATGAAAAAGTAAAATTGCATAAAAAACACATAGATGATGATGAAAAAGATTAGAAAATCTAGTCTTTTTCATTATTTTTTGGATTGCTGACACATTTTGCTATTTTTTGACATTGTCTCTATGTTATAATGTTATGTAAATACTTATAATTCTATTCCCTAGCAGGATTGTTATATCTTTCTTCTAACATCTCCTACTAGGTTTCTTTTTCACTTATTTTACGAGATTTCATTGACAGCCAAGTGGTGGATTATGCCTTCGGGTTATGAGAATTTAAGCAGCATTTTTTGTAATTTAATGAAAAGTTAAGTTTTTATCTAAATATCAACGTTTGTAGTTATTTTTATTTAAAGAACTTTTGTGCGTTTTTAGGTCATTTTGGGGTGCTTTTGTCCCCATCGTGTCCCCAAAGTCTGAAAAGGCTTGTAGCACAATAGGTTCAAAATGGCATTTGCAAATTGGGGACATTTTTAATTTTTTATAATTTGGAGGTTTTGAAAATGAATGAAATTACTTATCACAGAGAAGGAGATTATTTAATTCCTGACTTATATTTACCTAAGCAACCTGAAAAACATATTGGAAAATATGGTCGCTTAAGATTAAATTATTTAAAAGAACATAAAAGAGGTTTATACACTGAATTACTTATAAGTGGTACTTTAAAACAACATTTAATTGAGATAGATGAAAATGCTACTGACGAAGTGAATGAACTTATAAAGCAAATTGCTGAACAAGAAAATATTAATGAGTATTTAAAAGAGCATCACCAAATGGAGTGGGTTCAGGCTATGAATAATATTAAAAATAGAGCTGAAGAAATTGTTTTTAATGAAATTATATATGTATAGGAGGAATTAGATATGTTTAATTTTAGAGATGTTAATGAAAATGATATTTTGAAGGAATGGTTTGATTTTAGAGAAGAAACTTATTTGTGTTATGCTGATAAGCAGGATAGAAAAAAAGAATTTAAATTTGATGGTTTTAGAGAGAATATTTTAAAAAATATTCCTAAGCAGAATAGAACTTATGTTGAGAAACAACTTGATCTTCTTTATGATGATTTTATGAGGTATTTGACTTATATTACTGAAAAGTATTATAGAAATGGATTCGTAGATGGCTCTCAGTTAGTTATGGGTTGTTTTGAGGAATAACTGATTTATAAATTAAAAGTGTGAAATTTGACTTTTTATCTTAAAAGTCGTTTTCACACTTTTCCTTTTATAATTTATAAAATGTCTTGCTACTCCTTCTATTTTAAATAATACTCTATCATTTTTATATACTGATCTTGTGCATTTAAGCATGTATCAGTTAAATATCCCTTTTCACTTTTGTATTCTTTCAATCCTCTATAATAAAATAATTTATCTGCATCTTGTATAATAAATGGAACAATATTGTTTTTTAAACATTCTTTAAATATAATAATTCTTCCTATTCTGCCATTACCATCTTGAAATGGATGTATACTCTCAAATCTATAATGAAAATCAATTATTTCTTTTGCTGTCACTTGTTCAAGTGAATTATACCAATCCATTAATTTTGACATTTCTTTTTCAACATTGTTTGGTGATGTAGTTTTAATACCACTTCCTATTGTATTAGCTCTTTGTTTATATTCTCCAACATTAAACCATTCCACTCTACTATCTGAGGTACCATCTTTTAAAATTTTATGAAACTCTTTTATCATCTTTTCAGTTAACTTTTTATCTGCCACATCTAACATATAATCAACTAATTTAAAGTGATTAGATGTTTCTAATATATCATCTACTTTCGTAACTGTATCACTTTCAAATAAAATGGTATTTGTTTCAAAAATATATCTTGTTTGATCTTCTGTTAATGTACTTCCTTCAATATGATTTGTATTATATGCAAATGAAACCTGAGTTTGATGATATAAATTGCCTTTTAATTTCATATCTTTTTGTTCTCTAAGTGTGTCTAATACATTTATTTTTGAAATATCAAATTTTTCTTTTTCATCATTTAATAATTCATCAATTGATATTTCAAATAATTCAGCTAATCTTTTTATTGATTCAATACTAGGCTCTAAGCTACCTGATTCATATTTTGAAACTGTACCAGCACTAACCTCCAAAATATCAGCAAGATCATTTTGAGTCATCTCTTTGTTTTCTCTATATAACTTAATTTTATCTCCTAACATAATAAAAACTCTCCTTTTTAGATTATAATATTATTATATCATATTGTTTCCAAAAAAGAAAGTTTTTATTAAATTTTATTATTATCTTTCTAAAATAGAAACCGTTTATCTAATCCAGCTTACCCATGGATGATTTGCTGTTATTAAATGTTCTATCACTTTATCAATATTTTCAACTATTTTGTCATTTTCAACTATTGTTTTTATTTCATGTTCAGATAATTCTTTAAATTCTAGACTTATTTTCAAATTAGTTACTGCTATCTTTCTAAAGTTTTCATCCATTAACTCCAATGTTTCCCTTTTATCAAGAAATCTGTTATCTTCTAATTGTTTATAACATAAACATAGAAGTTTTAAATATAATTCATTATCTAATAATTCTTGTTTATGATTCTTTAAGAATCTTAATAAATCATTGTAGTTGAAATTATTTTTTTTCTTTTTTAAATAGTATATAGCATATAATAAAAATGTTAGTATTGATTTTTCATTTTGAGAAACAAATACTTTGTAGTATTCATCAATCTTCTCTTCTAGTATCTCTTCATTTGTTTTCTTAACTTCTATTGGTCTGCTTTCTGAATTTACTGACTTATTCTTTCTTAAGAAGCAAGGTATATCAAGGTCATTTGAACTATTTGAACTACTTTTTGACCTTAAGAATGATGGTATATCCATATCACAGCATTCCTCTTCTTCATACTCTTCTTCGCATTCATCCATACCAAACATATTCCATACTTTATTTACTATAGCTCCTTTAGCAAACTTATTGCTTAATTTTGTTTCTTGATATTTTGGAACTTCTAGTAATTTATCTTTTCTTCCATATACTGTTATAAAAGATGTATATTTAGAATTAATATTGTATTTCTCGGATAACTCTATTATCATTTTTTTATAATTCTCTATTTTTTCATCATCATATGTGTTTCTTATATATTCCTCTAGCCTATCCATTTCTTGTTTTACAAATAATGCTTCTAAATCTACATTTGTACTATTGATATTATCTTTATTAATTTTCCATATATACTCTTTATCTAGAATTTTGCCTTTTAATTGTATATCATCTTGTACTTTTTCTATTTTTGCAAAGACATTAAAAAACTCATAATTAAATAAGCATTTTTCTTCTCTTATTTCGTCTATAACTTTATTACTTCCATAATCTATTGTTATTTCTTCTAATAAAGGTGTTTGTATTCTTGCAAATGTTCTAATTATTTTATCATCTATTTTTTCATTAGGTTGTATTAATTCAGCTTTACCATTACCTACTTTTGCTAATTGTTTTATAAATGATGAATTAACATTTGTATCTATTCCAAATGGGAAGATTCTACTTCTATTAATATTATTTTCAACAAATTTTATTATTTCATCTTCATTTCCCACTTGTCCATCTGTAAATAATAATACTATCTTATCTGTATTTTTTTCATATAATGCAAATTTAATAGGATCCAATATTTCTGTTCCACCTAAAGGTTCTAACTTATTAATATATCTTACTGCCTTTTTCATATTTTCTTCATTATATTCAATTGATTTAATATTCATAGCTTCAAATTCTGATTCAAATGGAATTATATTAAATTTATCTCCCAAGTCTAATTGCTTTAAACATTCAATTACTGCTCTCTTAGTTTCATCTAATTTTTCACCCATCATTGATCCAGATACATCTATTATGAATAAATATTCCTTTTGGCTATCCTCGTAAGAATCCAATATTTCTGGCATAAATGACAAATAAATAATATTTTTTTCATCTCTTGTCTTTGATGTAATTGCATTAGATGATAGCTCATTTTTCAATTCTATTAATAATTTAAAATCTTTAGATAAATCATAGTTTAATACTTCTACTCTTTCCATTTTATCTTCATCAATTACATTTATCTTATGACTTGGACAACTTATACTTTTTCTGTTTAATGATTTATCAATATTTACATTAAAATCTATTGTATAATCAACTTTCCCATAAACTAATTTACTTGTAATATTAGATTTATATTTAGGAGTAACCAAAGTAGGCATTAAAATTTGTATAGTATTATCAATAATTTCAAATTTATCAATATATTGAATTTTTACTGTAACTTCCTCATCTCTATTAATTTTTCCAACGGAAATCTTAAATATATTGTCTGTTTCTTGTTCCATCATGTATGCACTATTACCTTTAACAATATTTTTCTGATATTCTTTTTTAGCTTCTCCTTTTTCTTTGCATCTTCCTTTTAAAACTCTATCTCCAACGTTTATTTCAAATCCAACTACTGTTGCTGTTTCAACTATTGGAAAAGTGTATCCTACTTCCAATACATCTTTTGTATTATTTTTATAGACTTGTTCAATTTCAAATGAACCAAATTTTCCTATAACATTACCTGTTATTTTTACTTTTTTGAGAGCTAACTCTCTTAAATCTACAACTTTCATATTAATCCTCCATCATTTTTTCTACATATTTTTTTACATTTTCTATTATATGTTTATACTTTTTTTCATTTTCTTCTGAATAATGGATTTCAAAAATATCACATACATTTTCTCTAATGTATATTTCTCGTCCTTCATCTCTAGATATCTTTGTTTTTATTTCTTTAGCATTTTTTTGTACTTTCTCTGTAGGATTTTCTAAAATATATTCTCTTATCTTATTTAATGGCATATATTCTGCCTGTAGTTTCTTTATTAGAAGTATTCTTTCCAGATGTTCATCATTATATAAGCTATTTACCCCACTACCTTCAGGTGGTAAAAGTAATCCTTTACTTATATAATAGTGTA
>CALXAQ010000078.1 GCA_944386335.1 uncultured Clostridia bacterium
ACTTCTGTAATTGCAATTCTTTCCTTATTTGCTCTAGAATTTACAGCTATTAATTTTGTTTTTGTAGTGGCAATTTGTGCAATAATATCCGCAAGCAAACCGCTTCTATCATTCGCATAAATTTCTATATCTACTTGATAGCTAGAAGTATCTTCACTTTGCCAATAAACATCTATCATTCGATTTTCGTCATCTCCAAATAAATCTTTTAGATTTTTACAATCACTTCTATGAACAGACACTCCTCTTCCTTTGGTAATATATCCTACAATGCTATCCCCTGGAACTGGATTGCAACATTTAGATAACTTCACTAAGCAATTGTCTATTCCTTTTACGATAATACCTGATTGAGAGGTTCTTTTTATTGAACTCTTTTTGTTGAGTTCTTCTATTTTTTCTTCTACATTTTCTTCTTTATGTACCTTACGATATTCTTCTAACATTCTAGCAATTACTTTTCCACTAGATATTGCTCCAAATCCTACACTAGCATACATATCCTCAAGAGTATTAAACTTATAACGATTTAAAGCTCCTTGAATAAATTCTGGCTTAAATAACTCACTATGTTCCATTCCAATACGTTTAATTTCTCTTTCTATTAATTCTTTGCCTTTTTCTATATTTTCTTCTCTTTGATTTTTCTTAAACCATGCTAGTATCTTGTTTTTAGCTGTAGAACTTTTGATAAATTTTAGCCAATCTCTACTTGGACCTTTGCTGTTTTCAGAAGTTATAATTTCTACAATATCTCCATTATGTAACTTTGTAATAATAGGCATCATTTTACTATTAATCTTACAGCCTGTCATGTGATGTCCTATTTCTGCATGAATGCTATAGGCATAGTCGATTGGTGTACTTCCTCGTGGCAAAACTTTAATATCTCCTTTAGGAGTAAATACATATACTTCATCTTCAAATAATTCTGTTTTTAAAGTGTTTAAGAATTCTTGTGGGTCTTGCATATCTTTTTGCCATTCTAGTGTTTCGCGAAGCCATGCAAGTTTATCTTCTGTTACGGTTACATTGGCTTTCTTTCCTTTGGCAAAACTTGCTTCTTTATAGGCCCAATGAGCTGCAATACCATATTCTGCAATACGATGCATATCCCATGTACGAATCTGTACTTCAAAAGGTGTTCCTTTTTCTCCAATTAAAGTAGTATGCAAAGACTGATACATATTTGGTTTTGGTACTGCTATATAATCTTTAAATCTTCCTGGCATTGGATTATATAGTTCGTGTACTACTCCTAATGCTGCATAGCAATCTTTTACAGAATTTACAATAATTCTAAGAGCAAATAAGTCGTAAATTTGGTCTAGGGTACAATTATCTCTTTTCATTTTTCGATAAATACTATATAAATGCTTTGCTCTTCCTGTAATTTCTGCCTCTATTCTTTGCTTTTTTAGTTCTTGCTTGATTTGATTTTCTATTTTCTCTATAAATTGCAAACGTTCTTCTCTTTTTTTAGCAATTCCTTCTACAATTTCTCTATACTCTTCTGGGTATAAATATTTAAAAGATAAATCTTCTAACTCCCATTTTAAAGAGTATATACCCAAACGGTTGGCAAGTGGTGCATATAAATCCATGGTTTCTTTGGCATTGGCAATTTGTCTATCTCTTACTAAGAATTTTAATGTTCTCATGTTATGCAATCTATCTGCTAATTTTATCATAATCACACGGATGTCTTTTCCCATAGCTAAAAACATTTTTCTATAATTCTCTACTTGTTCTTCTTCTACGCTTTCATAATTTAATTTACTAAGTTTAGTAACTCCATCTACCATAGAGGCTATTTCTTGCCCAAACTCTGTTACTAAATCTTGATAAGTAGAATTCGTATCTTCTACTACATCATGAAGAAGAGCAGCACAAATCGTACTATCATCTAATCCTAGTTCTGCTAAAGTATACGCTACTTGTACAGGATGAATAATATATGGTTCTCCAGATTTTCTTTTTTGGTCTCCATGTTTTTCTAGTGCAAACTGATATGCTTTCATGATTAACTTCGTATCTGTTTTTCTATTATTTTTTTTCATTTTTGTAATAATATCTTCTATTGTTTTCTTTTCTGATGCTTCTTGCATATGTCTATCATCCCTTCCTATAACGACTTTCTTATATCTTTTATGTTCATTTGTACATTTTCATTTCCATTAAATTGATTTACTTCTAATGTTCCTACAATATCCACTCTATCTCCTATTTGATATTCACTAGACAATTCTCCCATTTGAAAACCTATGGCATCTATAAAAAAGTTTTCATCCTTTAATGTTAATTTAAGGTGTCTACCTTCTGATAAGGCTCTGATAGAGTGAATTTTTAAATTGCGATATAAAAATAATGGTATTTTATTAGCTTCTCCAAATGGCTCTAATAAACTAAGTGATTTTACATCTTCTACTCGTATTTCTTTTAATGTAATTTCTTCATCAATTTGGATGGTAGGTATTATATCACAAACTTTGCTTTTTTTGGCATATTCTTCAAATTCTTCTTTAAATTTTAAAAAATTTTCCTTTTTAACACTAACTCCTACCGCCATACTATGACCACCAAATTTTTCTAAATAGGTAGAACATTTTGTTAATGCCTCATATAAATCAAATCCTGGTATGCTTCTTCCAGAGCCTTTTCCTTCCTCTCCTTCAAAGCAAATTAAAATACTTGGTTTAAAATATTTTTCTGTTATTTTAGAAGATACAATTCCTATTACTCCGTGATGCCAATTTTCGTTTCCTAAAATAATGGCTAGCTCATTCATTCCTTGTCCTTCTATTTGTTGTACCGCTTGCTCATATATTGTTTTTTCTGTTTCTTGTCTTTCTTTATTATATTCATTTAGTCGATTGGCTATGTCCCTAATAACAATGGGATCCTTACTTAAAAATAGTTCTAAAGCTTCCTCTGCTTTTCCAAGTCTCCCACAAGCATTAATACGTGGTGCTATTCCAAAAGAAATAGTAGTAGAATCTATTTTTTTATAACCAGATACCTGCAAAAGTGTTTTTAATCCTAAATTTTTTGTTACTTCTACCAACTTTAGACCTAATTTTGTAATTACTCTGTTTTCGTCTACTAGTGGTACAATATCCGATATAGTGCCAACACATACAATGTCTAAATATTTTAGATATTCCTTTTCTGGCATTCCTAATCTTTGACTAATTGCTTGGATAAACTTAAAAACTACCCCTACTCCTGCTAATTGTGTAAAAGGATACTGATTATCTTTTCTTTTGGCATCTATTATTGCTAAAGCATTAGGCAATGTTTCTCCTGGTTCATGATGATCTGTCACAATCGTTTCTATTCCTAAAGAATTACTGTAATCTATTTCTTCTATTCCAGAAATTCCACAATCTACTGTAACTATAAGGGTGGTTCCTTGCTCTACTATCTTTTTAATTGCCTCTTTGTTTAGTCCATATCCCTCTTTTAGACGATTAGGAATGTACCAATTAGTTTCTAACCCTCTTTCTTCTAAAAAACTTTTTAATACAGTAATACTAGTAATACCATCCACGTCATAATCTCCATAAATAGTTACTTTTTCTTTT
>CALXAQ010000079.1 GCA_944386335.1 uncultured Clostridia bacterium
ACCTAGTAATTACTGAAAAAATGAGAGATAAATCGAAAAAAGGAACTTTGTTTTGGGTGCTAGATAAAACTTTTACCTCTATGGGCGGAAGACTGCTAAGAAGATGGCTAAATGACCCATTAATAGATGTTTTAGAAATTAACCGTCGTTTAGAAGCAGTAAAAGAACTAAAAGACAATGTAATGCTAAGAGGCGATGTAGTAGAGGCATTAAAAAAGGTATATGATATAGAACGTTTAGCAGGCAAAATTTCTTATGGAAGTGCGAATGGAAGAGATTTAATTTCTCTAAAAAATTCTGCCAAACAATTGCCAATGGTAAAAAGTATTTTAAAAGATACAACTTCTGCTATGCTACAAGATTTATATCAAAATCTAGACGAATTAACAGATATTTATGAATTAATAGAAGAAGCCATTGTAGAAGACCCTCCTATTTCTGTAAAAGAAGGGGGACTAATTAAACTAGGCTATCAAGAAGAAATAGACCACTTAAAAAAAGCGACAACAGAAGGCAAAAATTGGATTATAGAGTTAGAGGCAAAAGAAAGAGAAAAAACAGGAATAAAAGGATTAAAAGTAGGGTTTAACCGTGTATTTGGTTATTATATAGAAGTAACAAAATCTAACCTAGCGCAAGTGCCAGATACCTATATTCGTAAACAAACATTAACTAATGCAGAAAGATATGTAACAGAAGAATTAAAAAATCTAGAAAATCAAATATTAGGAGCAGAAGAAAAAGTAATTAATTTAGAATATCAGGCTTTTGTGGAAGTAAGGGATGACATAGAAAGTAAAATAACAAGATTGCAAACCTCAGCAGAAGTAATTTCTGTTTTAGATGTGCTTTGTTCTTTTGCACAAGTAGCAGAAGATAGAGATTACGTACAACCTATTGTAGATAATAGTGGTGTGATTCAAATTAAGGATGGAAGACATCCTGTTATAGAAAAAATGTTGCCAAGTGGTAGCTTTGTACAAAACGACACTTATTTAGATGAAGAGGACGATAGACTTTCTATTATTACAGGACCAAATATGGCAGGAAAATCTACTTATATGAGGCAAGTAGCATTAATTACCTTGATGGCACAATGTGGTAGTTTTGTACCAGCTTCTTATGCCAAAATTGGTGTAGTAGACAAAATTTTTACCAGAGTAGGTGCATCGGATGACTTAAGTATGGGACAAAGTACCTTTATGGTAGAAATGATGGAAGTAGCTATCATATTAAAAGAAGCAACACCAAAAAGTTTGGTAATATTAGACGAAATAGGAAGAGGAACCTCCACTTATGATGGACTCTCCATTGCATGGGCAGTAGCAGAATATATAGCAGATAAAGAAAAATGTGGAGCTAAAACGCTATTTGCCACTCACTATCATGAGTTAACAGATTTAGAAAATAAATTAGAAGGCGTAAAAAACTATTCCATTGCGGTAAAAGAAAAGGGGGAAGACATTATCTTCCTAAGAAAAATAGTACCAGGGGGAACAGACGAAAGTTATGGGGTACATGTAGCAAAATTGGCAGGAGTGCCACAAGTAGTGACAAAAAGAGCCAATGAAATATTACGTTCGTTAGAGAGAAAAAATATTTTAAGTGGAAAAGTAATAGAAAAAGAAAGCAAAAAGGTAGTAGCAGGTCAGCTAGATATGGGAAATTACAAATTAGCAGAAATAGCACAAGAGTTAGATAAGGTAGACCTAAACCAATTAACACCAATTGATGCTTTAAATACACTTGTAAAAATGAAAGAAAAAATGGCAAATTAAAAAGAAAAAAGAGGCTTAATCTATAAGTAAATGAGGAGAAATCTCATTTATAGAAATAAAAAGAGCTTCTTTATTTTTGTCTTTTTAGGAAGTTAGAAAAGCATAATTATGTTATTATTATTTAAGAAAAGAGGAAAAAATGGGTATTAATCTATACAGAGTAAATAAAAGTTATTGTATGTATTTACATGAATTTGATAGAAGAGTACCAGAGATGGGAGAAGAAAAAGAAACAAGACCATTTATTGGTATTTTACTATGTGTGAATGGAAAAAATTTTTTTGCACCATTAACCTCGCCCAAACAAAAACATCTTCATATGAAAGAAACGCAGGATTTTTTGAAAATATATGAAGGAAAATTAGGAGGAATTAATCTAAATAATATGATTCCTATTCCTAGAAGGTTTTTAGAAAAAATTTATTTAGAGCAAATAGAAAACAATCAGTATGCCCATATGCTAGCTATGCAATTAGAATGGCTGCAAAGAAATAAAGTAAGAATTACGAATAAAGCAAGAAATTTATATTTTTTGATTACACAAACAAAAGTAGAGGAAAGTTTAAAAAATAGATGTTGTAATTTTAAATTATTAGAAGAGAAGTGTGACGAGTATATGCGTATGCATTATATTGCGGAAGAAGAAATTTTATATATTTAGGCATAAAATTATTTATTTTTTAAAAGTATTTGTATATAATACTGCTAGTGTCTCAGAAATGTCAGGGATAAGTGAGACATGTCCCAGAAATGTCAGGGATAAGTGGGACACGTGAGTCAGAGAAAGGAAGGATAAAAAACTATGGAGATTACAGAAGCAAAACAAAAGATAAAAGACTTAAGAGAAAAATTAGAATATTATGCGAAAAAATATTATGATGAAGATAATCCAGAAATAACAGATTATGAGTACGATATGTTAATGAATCAATTAAAGGCTTTAGAAAAGGAATTTCCAGAATTAATAGATAAAGATTCCCTAACACAAAAAGTGGGAGGTCATGTAAAAGAAGGTTTTAAAGAAGTAATACACGAAGTCCCTTTGCAAAGTTTGCAAGATGTTTTTTCTTTGGAAGAAGTGCAAGAATTTAATGAGAAAATGAGAAAACAAGCCATAGAAGAAGGAGAAGAAGTAAACTATGTAGTAGAAACAAAAATAGATGGATTATCTGTTAGCTTGGAATATGTAGATGGTATATTCGTAAGAGGAGCAACCAGAGGAAATGGACTAATTGGAGAGGATGTAACGGACAATTTAAGAACTGTAAAAACTATACCCAAAGTATTAAAGGAAAAAGTAACCATAACGGTACGTGGAGAGGTTTTTATTGGAACAGAAGAATTTGAAAAACTAAATGAGGAAAGAGAAGTATTAGGTCAACCTCTATTTGCTAATGCTAGAAATGCAGCGGCAGGTTCTCTTCGTCAATTAGATAGTAAAATAACGGCACAAAGACCTTTGGATATTTTCATTTTTAATGTGCAAAAATGGGACAATAATCCTTACAATTCTCACTATGAACAATTAAAATACTTAGAGACATTGGGCTTCCATGTAAATCCCGTTAAAATTCCTTGCAAAACCTATGAAGAAGTAGTAAAAGCCATTCAAAAAATAGGAGATGACAGAGAAAAATTAAGCTTTGGAATAGATGGAGCGGTTATAAAAATAGATAGTCTAAGTTATAGAGAAAAATTAGGAACTACTTATAAAGTACCACGTTGGGCAATTGCCTATAAATATCCACCAGAAGCAAAAGAAACCATTTTAAAAGATATTATTTGCCAAGTAGGAAGAACAGGTGTTATCACACCAATGGCAATATTAGAACCTGTAAAAGTAGCAGGATCTACCATTTCTAAGACTACGCTTCATAACGAAGATTTTATTAAGGAAAAAGATTTAAAAATAGGAGATACGGTTGTTGTTCAAAAACAAGGAGATGTGATTCCAGAAATTATCAAAGTAGTAAAAGAAAAAAGAACTGGTAAAGAAAAAGAATTTACTATGCCTACTGTCTGCCCAGTTTGTGGAGCACCAGCAGTAAGAGAAGATGGCGAAGCAGCTACTAGATGTATAGGAATAGAATGTCCTGCACAAACTTTAAGGAGTATTGTCCATTTTGTATCAAAAGAAGCAATGGATATAGAGGGATTAGGATATAAAATTATAGAGCAATTAATTGATAAAGGATTTGTAAAAAATATAGCAGATATTTATACATTAACATTAGAACAAATTGCTTCTTTAAAGAAGAATGGGAAAAAATTTGCTAGCAATTTAATAGAGGCAATAGAAAAAAGTAAAACACAAGACTTATTTCATCTAATTAATGCATTAGGAATAAAGCAAGTAGGTATTAAAGCAGCAAAAGTACTGGCAAAATATTATAAAACAATGGATCATTTAGCAAATGCTAATATAGAAGATTTGCAAAACATAGATGATGTAGGAGAAATTACAGCAAAAAATATAGAAGAATTTTTTGCACAAGAACAGACAAAAGATTTATTAGAAAAGCTAAAGCAAAGTGGCGTTAATATGGAAGCATATATAGAAGAAAATGTAGACAACCGCTTTGCGGGAAAAGTATTTGTTTTAACAGGAACTCTTAGTAAATATGCACGAAAAGAAGCCAGTGATTTAATAGAAAAATATGGCGGAAAAACTTCTTCTTCTGTATCGAAAAAAACAGATTATGTATTAGCAGGAGAAGATGCAGGCTCTAAACTAACAAAGGCACAGTCTTTAGGAGTTACTATCCTTTCAGAAGAGGAATTTGAAAAAATGTTACAATAGTGGTATAATAGAGTAGATTTTAGAATTTAAAGAAACTTTAGCAACAACAGAAGAGATAAAAAGAAAAATAGAAATGGTAGTTCAAAATCAAAAAAAGAAGAAAAGAGAGAAGAAAAAGAACCACCAGAATTATTAGGGACAGATATCATTTACTAGGGAGGAAAAATGGAAAGAACATATACATTTGCACAATTTGAAAAAGAATTAGATGAAGGATATCAGATGTACTATACATATGTACGAAACCGATATATGTTGTTTAAAACTAATAAAAACTGTTATACACAGAAATTACTTAGTAAACATGATAAAAATCCACAGCCAGTAATGTCTATGCTTACACATAAAAGAATAGAAGAGATGTTCCCATTTATGGAAGATATTGAGTATGTCGTAAATTAGTATGTAGTAGATACTTTCTCTATTAGATCTTAATTCTGATATTATCTTAGATTGGTTCCATAATATTAGTTGGGGTAAGATAAAACTCCAACTATTGACATTGAGCAAAAAAAGAACACCACATTGAGATTTCTTTTTATTCTCAGTGGTGTACAGCTTTGGAGCAGGTAGCGGGAATCGAACCCGCATAGCCAGCTTGGAAGGCTGGAATTCTACCATTGAACTACACCTGCAAATGTAATTCTGTTTGGAACGATTTTTATTATACAAATTTTTTTATACT
>CALXAQ010000080.1 GCA_944386335.1 uncultured Clostridia bacterium
CTACTTCTTGCTCACGAACCAGGTCAGAAATATTTGTAAAAGGAACAGTACCAGGGGCTTGTGAAGGACATCAAAAATTAAAAATATGTAAAGACACAGGAAAAATTGCGAATGAATATTGTTCCAATGTAGAAGAAAAAACATTCTTGGTAAAACCAGAAAAAGAAAATACAAAGTTATGGACAACATCATCAGGAGACAAATATAATGTTCCTACAGAAACTTGTACAGAGCATAAAGCACCAGAAAAAGTGGAAGTACCAAATGTAGTAGGGAAAAAGGAAACGGATGCTAAAAAAACTTTGCAAGATAAAGGATTAAAGGTAGAAGTAAAATATAGTGAAAGTAATAAAACAAGTGGTATTGTACTAAGTCAAAGTAAAGATGAGGGAGAAGAAGTAGAAAAAGGAGCAACCATTACCATTACAGTAAGTAAAAAGAAAGAAAGTAGTGGAGGAAATACAAATACTATAGATAAGGACAATACACAATCTAATAACATAGTAGATGATGAACCTGAAAGCGGAGATAGAACAAATACAAATGATGATAACACATAACAAAAATAGAAAGGAAAGAAAAATGCAAGTTATTTTATATAATACGCTAACAAGAAAAAAAGAGGAATTTCAACCAATAGAAGACAAGAAAGTGCGAATTTATACTTGTGGGCCAACCGTATATAGCTATGCACATATTGGTAATTTTAGATCTTATATTTTTATGGATAATTTAAGAAGAGTACTAGAATATAATGGCTATACTCTAAAACATGTAATGAACATTACAGATGTAGGGCACCTTGAGTCTGATGCAGATGAAGGAGAAGACAAAATGGAGAAGGCAGCAAGAAAAGAAAATAAAGATCCTTATGAAATTGCAAAGTTTTATGCAGACATATTTTTTAAAGATATGGGAAGACTACATATAGAAAGGCCTGAAATTATTGCCAAGGCAACAGAGCATATTCCAGAAATGATAGCGTTTGTAGAACAATTAATTCAAAACGGATATGCATATGAAACATCTAAGGCAATATATTTTGATATTTCCAAACTAGATAAATATCCTGTTTTGTCAAATCGAAAATTGGATGACCAAATTGCAGGAGCTAGAGTAGAGGTGGATCCAGAAAAAAGGAGTCCTTATGATTTTGCTGTATGGATTAAAGCTCCAATAAATCATATTATGAAATGGGAGAGTCCATGGGGGCTATCTTATCCAGGATGGCATTTGGAATGTTCAGCTATGAGCAGAAAATATCTAGGAGATGTCTTTGACATTCATACTGGAGGAGTAGATCATGTTCCAACACACCATGAGAATGAAATAGCACAAAGTAAAGGATGTACAGGTAAAATACCAGCTAAAATATGGATGCATGTGGAATTTCTACAAGTGGATGGTGGAAAAATGTCTAAAAGTTTAGGGAATACATATACTTTAGACCAATTACAGGAAAAGGGAATAGAACCATTAGCTTATAAGTTATTTTGCTATACAGCACACTATAGAACAAAATTAAACTTTACATTTGATAGTGCAATCTCTTCGCAAAAAGCACTAAATAGATTACGCAGGGCTTATCAAGAACATGAAGAAGCTTTAGTGATAGGAATTCCTACAAATGAAATACAAGATTATAAAAAACGTTTTTTAGAAGCAGTAAATGATGATTTAAATATGCCACTAGCCATGGGAATTATATGGGAAATTGCCAGAAAAGATATAAAAGCAAGAGAATGGGCAGATTTATTATTAGATTTTGATAAAGTATTAGCACTAGATTTAGAAAATAGTAAATCTTATTTAGAGGAAGAAAAGAAAATAGAATTACCAGAAGAAATTCAAAAATGGGTAGAAGAAAGAAAAATAGCAAGACAAAATAAAGATTGGGAAAAATCAGATGAACTAAGAGATAAGATAATAGAAGCTGGATATATAGTAAAAGACACGAAAGAAGGAATGACAGTAGAAAAGGGATAAACTCCAAAAAAGTGATAGAAATTTAACTTTAAGTACGAAAATGATAATTCTTTTGTGATGAGAAAGGAATGAAATAAAAATGGCAAAAGAAGAAATAGAGAAGAAGAACTTTTTTCAAAAAGTTTGGATATGTATTACAGGTTTTGAAAAATATCCAGAACTTGCTGCACAAAGAGGAACAAAAACATTAATTTATATTGCTATTTTAATGGCAATTTTCTCATTGGTAGTAACTGTTTTAAATACATTTCAAATTTCAAAGAGTTTGGAGGAAGCAGTAACTTATTTTGAAAAAGAAATTCCGAATTTAACATTAGAAGAGGGAATATTAACAGTAGAGCAAGAAAATCCTATTATAATAGAAAATGAAAATAGTATTATTCCATTGCTTATTATAGATACAAGTGCAGATGTTACAGACGAACAGATAGAGGAGTATCGTGATAAAATGCAAAATGCAGAAAATGCACTTCTATTTCTACAAAAAGAAGTGAGTATTAAAACAGCAGCTACAAATGGTATTATAGAGTATTCTTATCAAACTGTAATGGAACAGTATGGAATAGAAAAATTAGATAAACAAAGCATGATTAATTATGTCAGTGGTAATAATAGAAATATGATATTAGCAGGTATGGGAACAATGACATTTATCTATTCTTTTATAATATATATGGCTAGTGTGTTGATGGATGCTTTACTACTTGGTATTGTAGCTTACTTTACAGCTTTAGTATTACGTCTACGTTTAAAGTTTAGTGCGATGTGTAATATGGCAGTCTATAGCTTAACACTACCAATTTTATTAAATTTGCTATATATTATATGTAATGTTTTAACAGGTTTTGAAATGAAATATTTTGAAATTATGTATATTGGTATTGCTTATATTTATATTGTAGCAGCTATTTTAATAATAAAGTCAGATGTGATGAAAAAAAGGCAAGAACTTGCACAAATTATAGAAGAACAAGCAAGAGTAAAACAAGAAATGGATAGGCAAAAAGAAGAGGAAGAACGCAAGAAGGAAGAACAAAAAAGAGAAGAAGAAAAACATAGGAAAAAAGAAGAAGAGAAAAAGAAAGAACAAGAAAAAAAGGATAAACCTGTGGGAGAAGAGCCACAAGGAGAAAATGGATAAAGAGAAAGGAATTAATAAGACATGAGTCATGAAAAAGAGAAAAGCAGAATAGATGACGAAAAAGAGCAAAAAAATAAAAAAAAGAATAAAAAATATACAATTTTATTTACTATTATAACAATTTTATGCATTTTATTAGTTGGAGTTTTTGTTTATTTTATGATGCAGGATAGTGGAGTAGAGGAAAAAGAAATAGCTTATACAGATTTAATTAAAAAAATAACAGAAGGCGAAGTAGAAAAAGTAGAAATGACAGTAGGAAGTACTAGTGTAAAAGTAAAATTAAGAGGTGTAGAAGAAGAAAAAAGTGGAATTGTTCCTAATACACAAGCTTTTATAGAATTAGTACAAGAGAAAGTAGCAGAGGGAAATAATATCGAATTAATACAAAATCCTCAAAATATCTTTTTAGTTATTTTAGATAGATTGTATAGTATTTTGCCAATGCTTTTAATTGTAGTATTGTTTGTATTAATCTTAAAAATGCAAGGACTGGGCGAAAAAGGAAGAGTATATGATAGTGAAGCAGTTAAAGAAAAAATAAAATTTGATGATGTAGCAGGATTAGATGAAGAAAAACATGAAATGTTAGAAATTGTACAATTCTTAAAGGAACCAAAAAAGTTTAATGAAATGGGAGCAAAAATACCAAGGGGCGTATTGTTATATGGAAAACCAGGAACAGGAAAAACATTAATTGCAAAAGCAATTGCTGGAGAAGCAGGAGTTCCCTTTATTTCCATGAGTGGATCAGAATTTATAGAAATGTTTGCAGGATTAGGAGCATCTCGTGTAAGAAAATTATTTGAAAAAGCAAGAAAGGTAGCTCCATGTATTGTATTTATTGATGAAATAGACGCTATTGGTTCTAGAAGAAGTAATGGAAGCGGAGCAGAAACAGAAAATAATCAAACATTAAATCAATTATTAGTAGAAATGGATGGATTTGATACAGACGAAACTATTATTGTACT
>CALXAQ010000081.1 GCA_944386335.1 uncultured Clostridia bacterium
TTTGGTGCCGCAATATCCATACCTTTATGTGTATGATCTCTAATGCTTTCATTTGCACCAAATCTGGATGTAATATGTCCAGATACTGGTTTTACGCTAAAATAAACTCCATCTAAGGTACAAGCCTTGATTTTTTCCTGTTCCTCATAGGCAATCTCTATTTCTTGTTCCACCGTATCTATAGCAGAAACAAGTTCTAGAGTATTTCCTCCAATGGTATTTAAATCTTGTGTATAAATTTCATTTACCGTAATATTGATTTTTTCTAATTTATCTGCATTTTCTTGCTTTAATTTTGTTACTACCTCCTCTGCTTCATTTTGTGTATTTACAAAAGTAGCATTTTCTTCATTCAAAGCTATCGCATATACTCGATACGTAGTAACAGCTGTTTGTTCTATTTGTGTAAATATTTCTTCTTCATTTGTTTGTTGTTCTTTTTCTAAAAATACAAGTTCATATTCTGGAATAGCCTCCACATCCACATACGCTATATTGGTTGCTTCTGGACTAATGATTTCTTCTTGTATTAAATTTTTAAACTCTGTTTTATTCGTTACATATCCTACTTCTTTACCATCTATGGTAACTGCATAGGCTATTTTATATTTTAAAAATGTTATCGCTAGTGCAATCATAAGTGCAATCATAAGAACTTTTAATAATCGCATAATATCTTTCGTACCGTTTCTTATTTTTTTGCTTAAAATAAATTTTCACTCTCCTTTTCTACGCGACAATATCTATTATACTACATATTTTAAGCATTTGCAAATAAGATATACATAATTTCGCTAATTTTAGTAAAATTATGTATACGATTTTCGTTTTTATTCCATTTTAAGCTATATTTTCCTCTTATTTCCTCTGTTTTTCTCTTTTTTTCTCCCTTTTTCACTATCTTTACTTTTTTAAATTCTTATTTAAATTTCATAGCGCATTTTTACATGTGAAATTTTCTCTTTAATTCTGCTTTAATATCTTTACTACATAAGGCTACACTAAATATAAAATTAACGACAGATACCCATACAGCAATTCTACTTAATAAACTATCTGCAATATAATGCTCTGTAATCAATATCATTGGTGTCATACTAATGATAATTAATATTAGTTGATACACTACATAACGAATGTATCTTTTATAACTGATACAAGTTAAAATTGTCATAATCATATTGGCTGTAATAATAACAATAGGTATTGCTATTTCTAAGGACCACTTTTCAAATCCTAGTGCATAGTCTATTGCTAAAAAAAGTAAAGAAATCGTTACTACCTGCAATAAAATATGTGCTGCTATATTTTTATTTTTCTTTAAAGCATATAATACCGTTATCCAAATATATATAATACAGGCTATTGTTAAAAGTCCCCAATGCATATCTGGTGTTGTCATTTTATTGATAAGTAGTAATACTATAGATAGGCAAGCAGACACTATTAACAAAATTTTTACTAATTTACTTCCTTTTTTCGCATCAATCTTTTTTGGATATAACATCTAAAACACCATTACTTTCTATTCGAATTGGAATATTTTGCTCTTTTATTAATTCATAAAATCTTTTTTCTATTTTTGTATCATTTAAAATAGTAGTAAAAGTAAATACTAACTCATTATTAAAAGTGCAAGCCGAACATTTGATTCTTTCTACTGGGTCTGGGGCTATTAAAAATAGAAAATTTTCAATATAATCTTGATATTTACCTATCATACCGATTCTACCTATGTTAGAAAAGGTAATAGTTGTATATTTGCGTATTTCTAAATAGGCTGCTCTCACTATTATTTTCTTTAAAAATAAAGGTATGATTTTTACAAAGGGATTTGTTCCTAATTTTACATTTCCTGACATCGTTTTTAAAATTTCTTCTTCTGTTAATCTTTTTTTAAAATCCTCTTTTACAAAATCTAAAATCTTTTCAAAAGTATTTAAATTCTGCTCTTTCATATTTGCTTCTAAGGTAATATAAGAAAAGAAATTACTCAAAGTATCAGAATGAAAATATTTTTTTAAATTTACTGGTATACATACCTTAATTGGTTTTTTCCCTTTATTGGGTAAATAGTTTTCTTCATAGATAGATTGTATTAATATAGCTGTTAAATATTGTGTAATACTACAATCATATTCTTTACACTTTTTCTTTAATGCTTCTAATTCCATTATCTCATGAATCGCTGAAATAGCACCTAATGGTATAGTTTCTCCTTTTAATATATATGCCTTTTGACTAGAATTATTATTACTTGCGTGTTTATCATAATTTGCCATATAACTATCTTCTGTATTATAACAATATGTCCTCTTTGTTCTATATTCTTTTGTGAATTCTTTTTTATGTGCCAATTCTATATAAGAATAAACCATTTCCTTAAAAAAATTCATTGCATTATTTCCATCTGTAAGTGCATGATTTACATCCATATTAATTTTTTTATCAAAATAGGTTACTTTAAATAAATAGTCATGATTTGTATAAGGGTCTATATATTTGCATGGATAATCCTTTTCTTCTTCCATACTAATCTCTTTATTATTTTCTTCAAAATAGTACCAAAACATACCCTGCTTCATTTTTACTTTAAAATCATGAAATCTATTTAATGCTTGTTTTACTGCTTTTTTTAATACGTATGGTTGTATATTTTCTTTCATAACAGCAGATATACGAAAAACTGTACTATAACGCTTTCCTGTAGATACGGGAAAAATTTTTGCAGAATTATCTAATCTTCTCCATGTTGGAATTGTATTTTCTTTCATCATTATTTATCTCCCCTATTTTGCTTATCTAAAACATCTAAGATTATTTTATGCAAGCTAGCAATTCTTGATAGGCATCTTCTGCCTCATTTGTTCTATCTTTACTTCTATCTAATAACCAAATATGTGGTGCTCCTTCATACTCTTTTAACTCTATTTGTACTTTTTCTCCTACTAACTCTATCCACCTATGTACATCTGGATTTAAAATATCATAAGTTCCAGTAAAAATAATAATTTTTATATCTTGCAGGGTATTTGGATTCCCTAAAATAGGATTTACTAAATAGCTTTCCATACCATCTTTCCCTGCATAAGCGATTCCTGCTATTTTTAATGCTTCTCTATGTAGTTGTTTATCTTGTTTTTCTACTTCATCTATTTTTATATTTTCTAATTTTACATCTAGCCATGGAGATATTAAGAGTAATTGATTAGGTTTTTGTTTTCCTTCTTCTCCCAATTTTTCACATAGAGCAAGTGCCATTCCTCCACCTGCAGAGTCTCCCATAATAATAAAATTTTCTGCTTTTTCTGTAGCTACTATTTCTTCGTATAATGGTTGTATCATGGCAAATACTTCTTTATAATGATATTTTGGTGCTAATGGATAATCTGGCAAAATTACTTTTGCTTTGGTATCTTCTACTAAATCCGCTAAAAAACTCCAATGTTCTTTGCTTGCTTCTGCTATATAAGAACCACCATGCAAATAGAAAATAACGGTATTACTATCAGTTGTTTCTTTAGGTGTTAAAAAAAACACTTTTCTATCTTGATAACTTTTTTCTATAATTTCTATTTGTTCTTTGGCTTCCTCTGTTGGTCTGGATTCAATATCTGCTAAAAAGAAATAGGCTGTTACTCCTGTTAACGTAAAAAAAAGCAAGAACAAAAAAGCAAGAATAATTCTTATCGTTATTTTTATTTTACTTTTCATAAAAATCCTCTCTTCTTAAACTTCATTGTAACATGTTTCTATTACTAGTGCAATGCCTATTTAAGAAGAGAGGATTTTTTTATACTTTATTTATCTCATTTTTATGAGTTTATGAATGTTTTCTTAATTATGATGTATCTGTATTCTTCCTCCATAAATTACTTTTCCATATTTTATTTCATTTAGTTTCTTTTGTAACTCCATAATAGGAATTGGTAATATCGCAATTCCTATTGTGTACATCCATTGAATTGCATTTAATGGTACTACGTTAAAAATTTGCGCTAACCCTGGTATAATGACTACCCCTATTTGTAAAATAGTTCCTAATAGAAATGCTCCTAGGAGATATTTATTTTCCCAAAATCCGCTTTTTGAAAATACTTTCTTCACTTTTTATATTAAAACTGTGAATTAATTCTATCATTCCTAGAGATACAAAAGCCATAGTCCTCCCTACTTCTAACCCAAACAAATAATTACCAATACTAAAAGCAAATAAAGTAAGCATTCCTAACATTATGCCTTCTATAAAAATTTTATTCCACAATCCTTCTGCAAAAATTCCTTTTTGTGGATCTCGCGGTTTTTTACTCATAATATCTTTTTCTGGTTTTTCTAAGCCTAAAGCAATAGCTGGTAGGGAATCTGTAACTAAATTTACCCATAATAGCTGTATAGCAAGAAGAGGGGTTTTTAGACCTAAAAGTAATCCCATAAAAATAGTAACAATTTCTCCAATATTGGTAGCAATTAGAAAATGAATTGCTTTTTTTATATTATCATATATATTTCTTCCTTGTTTTACTGCTCCCACTATAGTCACAAAATTATCATCTGCCAAAATCATATCTGCTGCATTTTTAGCAACATCTGTACCATTTTGTCCCATCGCAATTCCTATATCTGCATTTTTTAGTGCTGGAGCATCATTCACACCATCTCCTGTCATGGCAACTACTGCACCTGTGCTTTGAAAAGCTTTTACAATTCTCACTTTATGCTCTGGTGATACTCTTGCAAAAACGGAATACCCCATAATATTTTTTTCTAATTCTTTTGGGGTTAATTTCTCTAATTCTGCTCCTGTAATACTCTTATCTGAATTTTTTAATATTCCTAGTTCTTTCGCAATAGCCTTAGCTGTTATAATATGATCCCCTGTTATCATTACTGTTTTTATACCTGCTTTTTTACAAGTAGCAACAGCTTCTTTTACCCCTTCTCTTGGAGGATCTATCATACCAATTAATCCTACAAAAATAAGTTCATTTTCTATTTTCTCACTCCTTATTTGACTAGGTAGTACTTCCTGCATTTTATAGGATACAGCGATGACTCTTAATGCATTTTCTGCCATTTTTTCATTTTGTTTTTCTATTTGTTCTTTTAGTTTTGGCGTAATAGGATATACATTTTCCCCATCTAAATAATAATGACATTTTGCTAACAAAACATCTGGTGCTCCTTTACACAAGACTAGATATTGTTTTCCATTTTGATGAATAGTACTCATTCTTTTTCTTGTAGAATCAAAAGGAATATCCGCTACTCTAGGAATTTTTTTATCCCATTTTTCTTTATGTATACCTTTTTCTAAAGCCTCTCTTACAATAGCAATTTCTGTAGCTTCTCCTACTAATTCTTGCTTTCCTTCTTTTTCTTCTATTAGTACATCACTGCACATACTTCCATATTGCAATGCTAACTCTTGCTTTGTTTTTCCTATTGTAAATACCTCTCTTACTGTCATTTTATTTTGTGTTAATGTTCCTGTTTTATCAGAACAAATTACACTACTACTTCCTAGTGTTTCTACTGCTGGCAAGTGTCTAATAATGCTATTCTTTTTTGCCATTTTTGTTACTCCTATAGATAATACTATCGTAACAATGGCTGGCAATCCTTCGGGAATAGCTGCTACTGCAAGTCCTACAGATGTCATAAACATTTCTATAGGGGATATTTGTTTGAACAAGCCTATCACAAAAATAAGAGCACAAATGATTAAACAAGCTATTCCTAATATTTTTCCTACTTCTGCTAATTTTTTTTGGATTGGTGTTTGTGGTGATTCTTCTTTCATTATCATATTAGCAATTTGCCCTACTTTTGTATGCATACCTGTTTGCGTTACTAACGCCTCTCCATGTCCGTTTACTACAATTGTCGAAGCAAATACCATATTATACATATCTCCTATTGCAATATTCTCTTCTGAAATAATTCCTTCCTGTTTTTCTACAGCTACTGTTTCTCCTGTAAGACTAGCTTCTTCTATTTTCAAATTAGATGCTTTTATAATTCTTGAATCTGCTGGTACATAATTTCCAGCTTCTAAAAGAATAATATCTCCTGGTACTAGTTCTATTCCAGGTATGGTTTGTATTTTTCCTTCTCTTTTTACTTTAGCAGTAGGTGCTGTCATATTTTTTAATGCTTCTAATGCTTTCTCTGCCTTTGCCTCTTGCAGTACTCCCATAAAAGCATTTAGCACTACAATTCCTATAATGATAATAGAATCCATATAATCCCCACTACCGTCCATACTTGCTACTACTGCCGAAATAATGGATGCTATGATTAAAATAATAATCATAAAATCATTAAATTGTTTTAAAAAACGAATAAAAAAAGATTCTTTTTTCTTTCCCTCAATTTCATTGAAACCTTCTTTTTTTAATCTTTCTTCTGCCTCTTTTTGTGTTAGTCCCTTTTGTATACTCGTCCTAAACGCTTCCTCTACACTAGAAATACCTTTTGTATGCCACATAATTATCCTCTCCTTTGTTTTTGTTTATCCTATATATATGCATAGCTTATCCCGCAATATACCTGTTTCACTTATTTTTTAGCCTAAACATATATTGTAATAGAGGAGGTTTATGATAATTATGCTTTCTAGTTTTATATTACTGGCTATATGTGTCAGTATAGACTCTTTAGGAATTGGTATGACATATGGTCTTAAAAATACAAAAATTTCTTTTTCTGCCAAATGGATTTTACTATTTATTTCTTTTTTTATTACTAGCCTATCTCTTTTGGTTGGAAAAACAATTTCCTCTTTTTTCCCAGTAACTATTACAAATTTTATTGGTTCTTTATTGCTTCTTTTTTTAGGAATATGGATGATACTTCCGTCTTTTAAAATGAAAAAAAAAGAGGTTATTAAAAAAGAAGAGAAAATGTATCAATTTTTTATTCGCTTTTTGGGAATTACTATACAAATTATTCGAAACCCTTCTAGTTCCGACTTAGATCATTCTAATCAAATTGACAGTAAAGAGGCAATATATCTAGGAATTGCACTTTCTTTGGATGCTGTTGGTATCGGAATTGGAAGTAGTATGATAGGTTTTTCCTCTTTCCTATTTCCTCTTCTAGTAGCTCTCTTTCAACTATTATTTTTAAGTTTAGGTAGTTACATTGGTAGAAAAGTACAAAAAAGTTTTTTCTTACCAGACAATATTTGGAGTATTTTTTCTGGTATTTTACTTATTATAATTGCTATAAACAAGTGTATTTTTAGTTGATTTTTATGTTAATTTATGTTATACTTATGTATATGTAACATACTATATAAAAGGAGGATTTCATATGATACATCGTATTCGGTTCGACTTTGTAGAGAATGTTTCTCGCTCAATTTCATTTAGCGACGAACCCTCTCATATCGAAAACATTCGGCAAGAAATTGATGCTCTTATCTATAGAGCAAGTTCATGTTCTCCCAATGCAACATCACAGCCCTATATTGAAAAAGTAAAAAGCGGCTATAGGGTAAACTATGCAGGTTTTATGAAAGTGATGTCCGCTATTGGATATCATATGAAAAATTAAACCATCACAATAATTATTGGAGGAAACCAAATGTTACGTTTTATCTTTCCTATGGGAGAGACCTCTGTCTCTTCTTGTTCCCATTTAAAAATTGTGTCCATTCGAGAGTTTTTGGAAGAGAATGGATACCAACATCATTTTGACGACGCTGGTGTTATGAGTTATTCTATAAAAGACATGAACTTTTATTTGAAATTACAAGCATACATTTACCAGACTCTTACCAAGAAATTATAATGGGAAAAAACAAGGATGCAGTTTTCAACTGTATCCTTGTTTTTTTATGAAGTAAGTCTCATAGATAATAGTTTACTAATACCATTTTCCTCCATAGTTACACCATATACAGCATCTCCAGCCTCCATTGTTCCTTTTCTATGAGTAATGACTAAAAATTGTGTTTCTTTGCCAAACTTTTTTAAATATTCTGCAAAACGATACACATTTACATCATCTAATGCCGCTTCTATCTCATCTAGAATGCAAAAAGGTGCTGGATTAATTTTTAAAATGGCAAATAATAGTGCAATAGCCGTAAAGGCTCTTTCTCCTCCTGACAACAACATCATATTTTGTAGCTTTTTTCCTGTGGGTTGCACTTGAATATCTATCCCACATTCTAAAATATTGTCCTCATCTTCTAAAATCAGTTCTGCCTTTCCTCCACCAAATAATTCAACAAATACTTCATTAAAATTGTGATTTATCACTTTAAATTTTTCTGCAAATTGCTGCTTCATGGTTTCTGTCATTTCTGTAATCATTTTTCTTAAATTAGCTGCTGCATTTTCTAAATCTAATCTCTGATCTGACATAAAATCATATCTTTCCTTAGTTTTTTTGTACTCCTCTATAGCATCTATATGAATACTCCCTAAATCTCTAATAGCATTTCTTAATTGATTCACCTGTTTTGTTGCTTGTTGTATATTATTTGGTTTATGATACCCTTCTGCATGATTTGGTGTTATTTCATACTCTTCCCATAAAGTATCTATACTGTCTTGTATATCTTGTTCTATTTTGCCTTTTTTAATGTCTAGCTTTACTATTTGCTCTTTTAAATCCTCTAATACTTTAAATTGATTTTGTATCTCTTCTTCTTTTTTTCTTAATGCTTGTTGCCTATCCATTCTAGTTTGTTTACAATTTTCTACTCTCTCTTTATCTGTTTCTATTTGTTTTTTTATTTCTTCTATTTTTACTTCTAATTGTTGTATTTTATCTTGTAATTCTAAATTTTCTTGTTTTGCTCTTTCTACTTGTTCTTTCTTACTTTCCTTACTATTGTTTTGGTTTTGTATATCTTGCTCTATTCTTTCTAGCATTTCTTCCATAGACATTTGGCTCTCATCAAAAGAGGAAACAGATATTTTTAAGTTTGTAATATCTAAGTTTAAGTCATCTATATAATTTTGATTATCTTGATTAACTTTCACAAACTCTTCAATTTCTAATTGTAATTTTTCTATTTCTTGTGTTAATTTTTGAATTTTTTCTTCTAATCTTTGCTTTTCTTCTCTATTTTCTTGTTTTTGTCTCTTTATTTTTTGCTCTTCTTCTTTTTGTTTAGTAAGTCTTTGTTCCCATTTTTGAATATTATCTTCTAATGCAATTAATTTTTGTTTTTCTTCTGCATAAGTAGTTTCTATTTTCTGCCTTTTCTTTTGTAACATATCTACTTTATTCAAAAGGGTTTGCATAGAATTTTCATAATCATCTTTTTGTTTTTCCTGTATGGCTAAATCCTTTTTCATTATTTGCAATTCTTTTTCTAATTCCTCTATCTCTCTGCTTCTTCCTAATATATTAACAGTTTTAGTGGCTATGCTTCCACCTGTCATACTACCTGAACTATTAATAATATCTCCTTGTAAAGTAACAATACGAAAAGCATAATGATTTTGTTTAGCAAGTTGAATAGCTGTTTCCATATTCTCTACCACTACAGTTCTTCCCAATAAATTTAATATAATTTCTGCATACTGTTTTTGACAATTTACTAGTTCAGATGCTATTCCAACAATTCCATCTATTCCTCGCTGATCTATTTTATCTAAATTTTTTCCCTTAACACTAGTTATTGGTAAAAAAGAAGCTCTTCCCAAATTTTTATCTCGCAAATATTGTATTAGTTTTTTAGCATCATCTTCTGTCTCTGTTACAATGTTTTGAAGGCTTGCTCCTAACGCCATTTCTATCGCTACTTCATGTTCCTTTTTTACAGAAATTAAATTAGCAAGTACTCCATGCATACCTTTTCTTAAATATTCTTCTTTTTCACAAGCTAGTAGTAAACCTTTTACACTTTTGGTGTATCCTTCTTTTTCTTTCTCTGTTTCTTCTAAAAATTGCTTCCTAGATTCTTTCATTCTTATGTTATAAGAAATCTGATTAATTTGTGTTTCAAAAGCTTTTCTAATTTGCTCACTTTTCTTACTTTCCTGTTCTATTTGTTCTTGTTCTTGAATTATTTCTTTTCTATTTTTTTCTATTGTGTAAAAAGCGTTGCTTACTTCTTGCTTTTGGATACGATAACCATCTAGTTCAGAAATAATACTTGCTATTTCTTGCTTTAAAGTTTTTTCTCTTTTTTGCAAACTCTCCCATTGCATATCTTGTGCATTTATTTTTCCTGCTATTTCATATTTCTCATTTATATTTTCCTCTACTATTTTCTTTTTTCCTTCTATTTCCAATTCCTTATGTGTCAATTTTTGCGTTATTTCTTGTAATTCTTCTTCTTTTTGCTTTAATTCCTCTTCAAACTTCTTTCTGTTTTCTGTTAAATTTTGCTTTTTATCCTGTTTTTGTTTTTTCTCTTCTTCTAATTCTTGTATTCGCTTATCCACTTCCTGTATTTCTTCTGCAAAACGATTTTTATTTTCTTCATTACTCTTTTTTTTTTGTTTTGCTACATTTATTTCTGCATACATTCTTTCTATTTGATTGCTATTTTCCAATTTTTCATTTTGCATTTCTTCTATCTTCTGTGTTATTTGATTAATTTCTTCATTCCATTTTTCCTTTAAATGATTACATTCTTCTTGTTTTATATTCTCCGTATTGTATTGTGCTTGCATTATTTCTTCATCTTTTACAATAGATTGTAATTTTTCTTTATATGTTTCTATATTGTGCAAAAATAATCCTATTTCTACATTTTTTAATTCTTCACGTAAATCTAAAAATTTTTTTGCTTTTTCTGATTGCAATTTTAAGGGTTCAATGGTTGCTTCAATTTCTGATAAGATATCATTAATACGAAGTAGATTTAGCTTAGTTTGCTCTAACTTTTTTTCTGTTTCTGCTTTTCTCGTCCTATATTTTACAATGCCTGCTGCTTCTTCAAATATTCTTCTTCTATCTTCAGATTTATTACTTAAAATTTCGTCAATTTTACCTTGTCCAATAATAGAATATCCATCTTTTCCAATACCTGTATCCATAAACAACTCTAAAATATCTTTTAGACGGCAAGGTGTTTTATTAATAAAATAGCCAGTCTCTCCACTTCTATATAGCTTTCTTGTTACAGTTACCTCGTTATATTCAATAGGAAGTTTTCCATCTGTGTTATCAATTACAATAGACACCTCTGCAAAACCTAAAGATTTTCTATTTTGCGTTCCCGCAAAAATAATATCAGAAGAACTACTGCCTCTTAAAGATTTCATACTCTGCTCTCCCAGCACCCATCTGATACTATCTGATATGTTACTTTTCCCAGAACCATTTGGCCCAATTACTGCTGTAATTCCTGGTCTAAATTCTAATACTGTTCTATCTGCAAACGACTTAAAGCCTTGCAATTCTAATCGTTTTAAATACATACTCTTCACCTTTATTCATTTGTCGTTTTTTACTTAAATTATATCGATACTCTCACGAAAAGTCAAGTTGAAGTTTTGTCTTGTTTTTTCTTTTAACTCGTGCTATGATAAAGAAAAAAACAAAAGAGGTAAAGTATGAACGATAAAATTGATTTTTATAGTACTACTAACTTAAAATCTTATAACTTAGATTCTACCATGCGTTATCAATTAGCTATGTTAGAAAATTTAGATCCTTTTACCAGGAAACATAGCGAAAATGTAGCTAATTTAGTGTGTAGAATGTGTGAATATTTAAAATGTAAAAAAGTATATACAGTATATGCTACTATTTGTGGATATTTGCATGATATAGGTAAACTAAAAATTCCTTATGAAATCTTGTCTAAGCCAGATGCTTTAACACCTGAAGAATACGAAATTATGAAAAGACATACTACCATTGGTTATGATATGTGTATGCATGATTTAGAGTTACGTCCTTATGCAGATGGCCCACTTTATCATCACGAAGCTTTAAACGGAACTGGTTATCCCCAAGGATTAACCAAAAAAGATATTCCTTATGTTGCTCAAATTATTCGTGTAGCAGACGAATATGACGCTATTGTTACTAAAAGACAATACAAAACCCACATTAATATCTCTGAAACTTTAAAAGAATTAATAAAAGATGCACAACCTGATGAATATTTAAAACCAATCGCTCTTGATATGCTAAAAGAAAATTATAAAGTAGGAAAAATAGATAGTACCGCTCTAAAGGCTCTTTTTAAAGTAGTAGTTGATGATATTTATTATGAAATTGCCTGTGTAATGGATTATATTAATTTTCTAAAAGATGAAATTAAACGATTAAGAACAGTAGAAAAATACGATGACAAACGAAATAAAGCAAAAAAGGAAGCTGAAAAAAAATATTATGCAGAAGGAATGAAAATTCTCTTAAAACAAGGAGAAACATTAGAAAATTATAAGCAAATTTTAGAAGAATATATGACTGCTATAGATACAAGAGAACATGTAAAAAAGCGTCTATATGATGAAATTAAGATTATAAAAAAATTAAAAGTATAAACCGTTTTCATTTGCAATTTAGGGACGTTCCTTAAATTGCAAACATATAAAAAGCGAAAAAGTTTTCTTACAAACATAAGAAAAGTTTTCTCGCTATTTTTTGCATTTATACAATTTAAGGAACGTCCCTAAATTGCAAATTGTAAAGGTTATAATCCAAAACTAACGCCTAGTGCATTATTAATTTTTTCCATTACTCCCTCATCATCAATATGCCCAATCTTTTCTTTTAATCTGCTTTTATCAATAGTACGAATTTGCTCTGTTAGCACAATCGAATCTGCTTTTAATCCATTATTTTGTGAGCCTATTTCTATATGAGTAGGTAATTTATTTTTTCCTGTCTGAGAGGTAATTGCTGCTGCAATTACAGTGGGACTATGCTTATTTCCTATATCATTTTGTATGATAATAACCGGTCTAATTCCTCCTTGTTCTGAACCTATTACAGGACTCAAATCTGCATAAAACATATCTCCTCTTTTTATTACCATTTGTGAATCACTCCTACTATTTTTACGTATCGAAAGTGCTTTTTTTATTCATTTTAAATATGCGTATTCTTAAGATATTTCTATCTTAGTATATGATATGTATACTCGTATATTTTGGTTAATATCTTGGACAATTAATTTTGTTGGTTTACCTGTTTTTTTATTTATATATAATTTTTTGTAAACACTATATTTATTTCCTGTTTCATTTTTAACTTCTAATATAATTTCTTCTTGCTCTGTACTACTCTTTTTATTTTCATAAGTTTGATAGTCTATAACAAAACTATTTAGCCATAAGTCATTACTAACCATATAAGAATAATTCTCATATAATGTAGTAAGATTTAACTTCTGATGAATAAGCCTCAAATTTTGTCCATCATATTCTGTTATCACACCTGCAATATATTCTGGTTCTATTACTTCTTGTTTCTCTATATTGGGTTTTTTGTAAGTTTGTTTTAATTTATATTGATTCTCATTTTTATTACTCTGTACTTCTACTTCTATTTCTGCTATATATTGGTTCATATTTAAAATGTTTTGTATAATTTCTTCTTCCGATCGACTAATTATAGTATTTCCATTTTCTTTGGTTTTATCACAAAAAATGAAAAAAATAAAAAAGGAAATAATGATACTTCCTATAAGAAAAATAGATAGAATTTTTATATTTTTCTGCATATAATATTTTCCCCTCCTGTTATTTCTTATTCTATCTATATTCCTAAATTCTGAAAGTATTCAGTAAAGCTTCCTTCTAATTCCTTTTTTGTTTCTATTTTATTTACTTTTTCTCTCATTTTAGCTGCTTCTGGCATATTTTTTAAATAAGCACACATATGCTTTCTTAGTTCTTTGATTCCTACTGTTTCCCCTTTTTCTTCTACCTCCCATTCTATATGCTGCAATATAGTTTGTAACCTTTCTTTATTACTAATTGGCTGTATTTCTTTTCCCTGTAAAAAATCGACTATTTCTCGTAATAACCATGGATTACCTATTGCTGCTCTTCCTACCATAATCCCATCTACTTTGGTTTGTTGTAGCATAGCTACGGCATCTTCTTTACTTTGAATATCTCCATTTCCAATAACAGGAATGGATACATTTTCTTTTACTTCTTTAATAATTTCCCAATTCGCCTTTCCTGTATAGTATTCATCTCTAGTTCTTCCATGAATGGTAATAGCACTTACACCTGCTCTTTCCATACGTTTAGCTGCTTCTATTGCCACAATATGTTCTTTATCCCAACCTATCCTCATTTTTACTGTAATAGGCACTTCTCCTGCCTCCTGTACTGCTACTTTTGCCAATTCTTCTGCTAAGGGTAAGTCTAAAAGTAATTTACTACCTTCTCCATTTTTTACAATTTTAGGTGCTGGACATCCCATATTTATATCAATTATTTTTGCTCCCTTTTCTTTTAGTACTTTTACTGCATGGCCAAGTGCTTGTCTATCATTTCCAAAAATTTGCACTGACACAGGTTCTAATTCTCCATCTCTATTCCATAAAGAAAATGTTTTTTGGTCTTGATAAAAAATTCCTTTACTGCTAATCATTTCTGTACAAACTAGACCTACTCCTCCTATTTGTTTTACAATTCTACGAAAAGCATTATCTGTAATTCCTGCCATAGGGGCTAGCATCACATTATTTTCTAAAATAATATTTCCTATTTTTAATGAATGTAATAACACAATTTTTCTACCTTTCTATTGTGAACAACTGCCAAAAAGGTCTAGCCCTTTTGGCAGCAATTCTATTCTATAAATATCGCTTTTTGTCTTCTTCCGCTAATATTTAATAACAAAGCTATTAAAATTAAATTAGTAAGTAGAGAACTTCCTCCATAACTTACAAATGGCAAAGGAACTCCTGTTATCGGAAGCAAACCTATTGTCATTCCTATATTTTCTACCATATGAAATAAAAAAATACCTGCTATTCCTGCTGCTATATAAGAACCAAGGTCATCTTTTGCTGTTTTAGCTACATAAATTGCTTTTGTAATAAGTACCACGTAAACGATAACAATTCCTGCTGTTGCTATAAATCCCATTTCTTCTCCTATAACCGAAAAAATAAAGTCTGTTGTTTTAGGATATAAAAATCCCAGTTGTGTTTGGTTTCCTTTTAATAATCCCATTCCTAGTAACTGTCCAGAACCAATAGCTAATTTAGACTGTATTACATTATAACCCGCACCTCTTGGATCTAAGTCTGGATTCAAAAAGACATCTATTCTTGTTTTTGCATGCTCTGGTAATATAAAAAAATATAATATAGGAACTGCAATTAATATAACTACTATTGCCCCAATAATATATCTTTTTTTTATTCCTGCTACAAATAACATAAAAACTGTAGCCATTATAAAAGCAAGTGCTGTTCCATAATCTGGTTGTTTCACAATTAAAAGTACTGGTACAGCCACAATACTAAGTACTAGTAAGAGTCTTGTTGGTCTACTAAGTTCATCTCTGCCTTTTGTTTGTATTTTTGTAATTGCTAGTGCAAATACAATCGTCACAAAAATTTTAGCAAATTCCGATGGTTGAATAGAAAATCCTCCAAGATTAAACCAACTACTTGCACCATTAATAGGTTCTGTAAATAAAACAGCCACTAACAATATCAATACAATTCCATATATAATAGGTGATACTTTAGCTATCCATTCATAGTCTATCCATATCACCATTATCATAATGGGAATACTAATGCAAAGCCACATAATTTGTTTTTTTAAATCTTCATACTCTGTACTCTGTGTTGCTGAAAATAGTGCTACCACCCCTATACCAATAAGTAAGATAGTGCAGATTAGTATTCCCCACTCTATATTTTTCCAAACTTTTTTTCTCACGCTTTTTATCCTTCCTTTTTATAAAATTTGGTTGGATTTTAGCTAAACTTCTGCTTCTTTATTTTCTTTAGTGTTTGTTTTTTCTTCGTTATCACTTGTATTTTCCTCTGTGTTTTCTTTTATTACTTGTTCTTCTTCTTTTTCTTCCTCTTGTTTCTCACTTTTTTGCACCTTTTCATTTTGCTCTAACTGTTCTGCTTTTTCTATCACTTCTTCTGCTTTTTTTACCTCTTGTTGAATTTCTTCCTTTGGTTCTTCTTGTGTATTTTTGTTATCTTGTCTTGGTAATGTCATCTTTCTAGATTCGTCTTTAATACTAACTATAGGAATATTAGCATATAGAGCTGGTGCTCCTATTGTTCCATCACTATTTGTTTTATTAATTAATTTTACATCAATAGCACTTTCATCTGCATCTACATATTTTTTAATGACTTCTATAATTTCTTGTCTCATTAATTCTAAGAAATCGGCAGAAACATTAGCTCTATCTTGCATCAATACCAAATGCAATCTTTCTTTTGCTGTATCTTTAGAATCTGCTTCTTTTTGTTTTGTAAATTTCTTAAAAAATTTCGTAATACTCTCGAACATCCTATTTCCTCCGCTTTTTATTTTTTATTTTTTAGAGAAAATTCTTTTGATTTTCGCCATAAAACCTTTTTCTCTTCCAGGAATGGTTATTTCTATATTTTCTCCCAATATTCTTCTAGCTATTTCTGTATACGCTTTCCCAGAAGGAGCCTTATGATTAGATACAACAGGTTCTCCTTTGTTTGTTTGTGTAATTATGTACTCATCATCTGGTACTACACCAATTAAATCGATCGATAATAAATCTACAATGTCTTCTACATCCATCATTTCGCCCTTTTTTACCATATTAGGACGTAAACGATTAATTACTAATTCTGGATTTTTTATTTCAGAAGCTTCTAATAACCCTATAATTCTGTCTGCATCACGAATAGCAGATATTTCTGCTGTTGTTACTACAATGGCTCTATCAGCTCCTGCCACTGCATTCTTAAAACCTTGTTCATTTCCTGCTGGGCAATCTACTAAAATATAATCGAATTCTTCTTTTAGTTTTTTTGTTAGCTCTATCATTTGTTCTTCATTTACTGCACTTTTATCTCTTGTTTGTGCTGCTGGAAGTAAGAATAGCTCGTTAAAACGCTTGTCCTTTATGAGAGCTTGTCTTAATTTGCATTTTTCTTCTACTACATCAACTATGTCGTAGACAATTCTATTTTCAAGCCCCATAACAACATCTAAATTACGAAGACCAATATCTGTATCTACTAAAACTACTTTTTTCCCTTTTAAAGCTAAAGCAGAACCTAAATTGGCTGTTGTTGTCGTTTTCCCAACGCCTCCCTTTCCAGATGTTATTACTATAACCTCACCCATATTTTTTCCTCCTTGAACGGTTTGTGGTTCTTTCCTCATTTTTGTATAAAAATGCATATTTTCAATACATATATCATATACGGAAATACGCAAAAAGTCAATGTCTCCGCATAAAAAAAAGAAATTTTATAGAAATTTCCACCGTCTATATTTCTAAAAATTTCTTATATTCTTTTTTAATACATTACTGTTTTTGTTTCATCAAAATAGATAATATTGGCATCACACCATTCTTTACTTGGTTCATTTTCTTCCCCAAAGGCTTCTGTTAAATCCACTACTAATCAATAATCCACATACACTATTTCTTTACACTATTATATATTTTCTCTATATTTTCTACATCATCCCCATATATTTGTTGAATACGAATATCACTACGAAGCTGTGATTTTTTCATATTTGTAATTGCCATATATGTCCCACCCAAGATTAATAAAAACATTAATATTGTAACCGTAACTAATGCTGCAATAGCTCCTGTTTCTTTTTGAAACTGTTTTATTTGTTTTTTCATTCGTTTCACCTGCACTTCCTATTGCTATTCTATCTTAATTTTTTCTAATTTTCAATACTTTCTTTATTGTTTTTTTCTTTTAGCCAAGCAATTCTTTCTGTTCTCAAAAGCTCTGCTACTTTTTTTCCATCTTTTACTGTAATCCTATATTTTTGTTTAATTTTTTCTCCTGTCACAGCATGCAACATTTCTTTTCCTAAGTTATCAAAGAAGATTTCTGTAGGGAAATCTTTATCTCCTCTTGCTTTATCTGCCATTACTACTATTTTCATTCCATCCAAACCTAATGAGGATTTACTTACTCTTGTAATATAATCTACCTGTTTTGCTAGTGTCATTTGAGAAAAAATTCCTCCTTTCATGTGTTCTTTTGCAGCTGTTTTTCCACATTTTACCCATAGTTTGGGGATTTTTAATCTTTTCCCTAAATTTTCTACTAACATTACTCCTTTTTCATCATGTCCATAATGATGCGGTTGCATTTCTTTTGGTGTAACTCCCTTACCTAAATCATGTACTAAACAACTAAAACGTATCTTTAAATCTTTTGTTAGTAATGTACTTTTGTCTACTACTTGCATCGTATGTTCAAAGCTATCACCTTCTGGATGATACTCCTTTGGTTGTATACTACCAATTAAATTTTTTATTTCTTTAAAATGTATATCTAACACATCTGCATTCTGTAAAACTCTAAAAAAAATAGATGGCTTATTAGTACTTAATGCTTTTTTTAATTCATGAAATACCCTTTCTGCAGATAAAGTATATAATTCTTGTTTCAACTTTTTCATTAATAAAATAGTATCATCATCTACTTTGAATTCTAACATTGCCGCAAATCTTGCCACTCTATACACTCTTAAAGGATCTTCACAAAAAGCATTCGATACTGCCTTTATCGTTTTATTTTGTAAATCCTCTCTACCTCCAAAAGGATCTATCCAAGCTTTAGTGAGCACATCTTCTGCCATCGCATTTATGGTAATATCTCTTCTTGCTAAATCTTCTTCTATTGTTATATTTGGAGATGTTTCAATATAAAAACCTTTATGTCCTTCTTTCATTTTTCTTTCTTTTCTTGCCAAAGCAATTTCTTTTCCCTCTAAGTCATATACTGCAAAGCTCTTTCCCCTTATGATAGCTTGAGGAAAAATTGCTTCAAATTTCTCTGGTGTTATTCCTGTTACACAAAAATCTTCATCGTGAACAGATATTCC
Organism: uncultured Clostridia bacterium; assembly: GCA_944386335.1. Taxonomy (GTDB): domain Bacteria; phylum Bacillota; class Clostridia; order TANB77; family CAG-508; genus UMGS1663. Next base: position 18,990 of record CALXAQ010000081.1, read on the forward strand.
TAATACTCTATCTCTCAAGCATCCTCCTACACGATATAATGTGCCTCCTGCCTCTTGTAGTTTTTTACCTATTTCTTCTGTTTTCATTATTATTCTCCTTTTTGAACTTTAGGGACGTTCCTTAAAGTTCACTATGGTTTTAAAAAAATGGTATAAATCAAAATAAATTCGCAACATATAGGAATTTCAGAAAAATTTCCTATTAGATGAAAAAAGTGAACTTTAAGGAACGTCCCTAAAGTTCACTAGAAATATATTTAAATTATCCTTCGATATCAGCAACTACACCTGAACCAACTGTACGTCCACCTTCACGGATAGCGAATCTTAATCCTTTTTCGATAGCGATTGGAGTAATTAATTCAACTTCCATGTCTACGTTATCACCAGGCATAACCATTTCTGTTCCTGCTGGTAATTTGATAACACCTGTAACGTCTGTTGTTCTGAAATAGAATTGTGGTCTATATCCATCAAAGAATGGTGTATGACGTCCACCTTCTTCTTTTGTTAAAACGTATACTTGTGCTTTGAATTTTGTATGTGGATGTATTGTTCCTGGTTTTGCAAGTACTTGACCTCTTTCGATGTCTTTTCTATCAATACCTCTTAATAATACACCAATGTTGTCTCCAGCTTCTGCTTTGTCTAGTAATTTTCTAAACATTTCAACACCTGTTACAACACTCTTATTAATTGGTTTAATACCAACGATTTCAACTTCGTCTTGTAATTTAACTTCTCCTCTTTCTACTCTACCTGTAGCAACTGTTCCACGTCCAGTAATAGTAAATACGTCTTCTACTGGCATTAAGAATGGTTGATCTACTGGTCTTTCAGGAGTTGGGATGTAGCTGTCTACTGCATCCATTAATTCTTTCATGCATTGATATTCTGGTGCATTTGGATCTGTAGATGTAGACTCTAATACTTTTAGAGAAGATCCTTTTATTACTGGAATTTCGTCTCCTGGGAAACCATATTCTGTTAATAGGTCTCTAACTTCCATTTCAACTAATTCTAATAATTCTGCATCGTCTACCATATCACATTTATTTAGGTATACAACGATGTATTTAACACCAACTTGTCTTGCAAGTAAGATATGCTCTCTTGTTTGAGGCATTGGACCATCTGCTGCAGAAACAACTAGGATAGCACCATCCATTTGTGCTGCACCTGTAATCATGTTCTTTACATAGTCTGCGTGACCTGGGCAGTCTACGTGTGCATAGTGTCTCTTGTCTGTTTCATACTCTACGTGAGCTGTGTTAATTGTAATTCCTCTTGCTTTTTCTTCTGGAGCACCATCGATTTGATCGTATGCTTCATATTTTGCTTTTCCTAATAAACTTAAATATTTTGTAATAGCAGCTGTTGTTGTTGTTTTACCATGGTCAACATGTCCGATTGTACCAATGTTAACGTGTGGTTTCGTTCTTTCAAATTTCTCCTTTGCCATTTGAAAATTCCTCCTTTTAAATTTGATTTAGAAAGTAAAGATTTTTTTGATATTAGCTTGTTATTCATTTATAACAATCTATTTTCTATTTTTATCTTTATTTCTAATTTCTCTTTTATTTTAAAATTAATAACTAATTTTATGCACTTGCATTTTATAACATTTCTTTAAAAAATGCAAGTATTTTTCCTATTTTCCTTAATTTTACGTTGTTTTTCTTTTTTCAACATAAAAATCTATTGGTAGAAGGCACAAAGGAAATCTTATCCTTTTATACCTTTTCACTTTTTAATCTTGTTTTTTTGCTCTAGAAGCAACAATTTGATCTAATACAGATTTTGGCACTTCTTCGTAATGAGAAGGTTCCATACTATAAGTTCCTCTACCTTGTGTTTTAGAACGTAAGTCTGTTGCATAACCAAACATTTCTGATAATGGAATAAATCCACGAATAATTTGGCTACCACTTCTTGCTTCCATTCCTTCCATTCTTCCACGTCTTGAGTTAATATCTCCTATAACATCTCCCATGTATTCTTCTGGAACTGTTACTTCTACTCTCATAATTGGCTCTAATAATACAGATTTTGCTTGTTTACATCCTTCTTTGAATGCCATAGAACCTGCAATTTTGAACGCCATTTCTGAAGAGTCAACTTCATGGTAAGAACCATCTACTAATGTTGCTTTAAAGTCAATTACTGGATATCCTGCAAGAATACCGCTTTCAGCAGCTTCTCTCACACCATCTTCAATTGGTTTGATATATTCTTTTGGAACAACACCACCAACGATTTTGCTCTCAAATTCTATACCTTTACCTGGCTCTAATGGTTCTAGCTCTAGCCATACATCACCATATTGTCCACGTCCACCAGATTGACGAATGAATTTTCCTTGCACTTTTACTTTATTTCTAATTGTTTCTTTATAAGAAACTTGTGGTTTACCTACACTACATTCTACTTTAAACTCTCTTTTTAATCTGTCTACGATAATGTCTAAGTGTAGCTCACCCATACCTGCAATAATAGTTTGACCTGTTTCATGGTCTGTCCATGTTTTGAAAGTTGGGTCTTCCTCTGCTAATTTTGCAAGAGCAACTCCCATTTTTTCGCTATTTGCTTTATCTTTTGGCTCAATAGCGATATCAATAACAGGCTCTGGAAATTCCATAGATTCTAAGATAACTGGATGTGCTGGATCACAAAGTGTATCTCCTGTAGATACTTCTTTTAATCCTACTGCTGCTGCAATATCTCCAGCATATACTTTTTCTATATCTTGTCTATGGTTTGCGTGCATAAGCAATATTCTTCCTATTCTATCTTTCTTATCTTTGTTAGCATTTAGAATAGTAGAACCTGCATCTAATGTTCCAGAATATACTCTGAAGAAACATAATTTTCCAACGAATGGGTCTGTTGCAATTTTAAATGCTAATGCTGAAAAAGGTTCGTTATCGTCTGTTTTTCTTTCTACTTCGTTACCTTCTGGGTCAACACCTTTGATATGTGGAATATCGATTGGTGATGGCATATAGTATACGATTGCATTTAATAATTCTTGCACACCTTTATTTTTGTAAGAAGAACCACAGGTTACAGGAACGATAGTGTTATCTATAGTACCTTTTCTTAAACCTTTATTGATTTCTTCCTCTGTTAATTCTTCTCCCTCTAAGTATTTCATCATTAATTCGTCATCTTGTTCTGCTGCTGTTTCCACCATTGTTGCTCTATATTTTTCTGCATCAGCTTTCATATCTTCTGGAATTTCACATTCTTCGATTTCTTTTCCTAAATCGTCTTTATGAATAAATGCTTTCATTTTAATTAAGTCTACAATTCCTTTGAAATTATCTTCTGAACCAATTGGTAGTTGTACTGGAACTGCATTAGCATTTAATCTTTCCTTCATTTGCTCTACACATGCGTAGAAATCAGCACCTGTAATGTCCATCTTATTAACATATGCCATTCTTGGTACTTTGTATTTATCTGCTTGTCTCCAAACAGTTTCGGATTGTGGTTGTACTCCACCTTTTGCTGCAAGTACAAGCACTGCACCATCTAGTACTCTTAGAGATCTTTCTACCTCTACAGTGAAGTCTACGTGACCTGGTGTATCAATAATGTTAATTCTATGATTTAACCATTGACAAGTAGTAGCTGCAGATGTAATAGTAATTCCTCTTTCTTGCTCTTGTACCATCCAGTCCATGGTAGCTTCTCCCTCATGAACCTCTCCTATTTTATGAGTTCTACCAGTATAGAATAGAATTCTCTCTGTAGTGGTTGTTTTTCCTGCATCTATGTGAGCCATAATTCCTATATTTCTTGTTCTCTCTAAAGGAAACTCTCTTCCTGCCATTTTTCTATTTTCCCCCTCTCATAAGCTTACTCTTACGATTTTTTTATGGATAAAAGGTATTATTGCAAAACAATACCTTTTTATTTTACCATTTATAATGAGCAAATGCTTTATTTGCTTCTGCCATTCTATGCATATCTTCTTTCTTTTTGAATGCTCCACCATTTCCAGTACGCGCATCTAGGATTTCGTTTGCTAATTTTTCTGCCATTGTTTTTTCATGTCTATTTCTAGCATAAACAACTAGCCATCTTAATCCTAATGTTTGTCTTCTTTCTGGTCTAATCTCTAATGGTACTTGGTAAGTTGCACCACCTACTCTTCTTGCTTTTACTTCAAGAACTGGCATTACATTATTAAGTGCTTCTTCAAATACTTCTAGTGGATCTTTTTGCTCTTTTTCTTTGATGATGTCAAATGCATCATACACTATTTTTTGAGCTACTGTTTTTTTACCGTCTAGCATAATGTTGTTTACAAGCTTTGTTACAAGTTTGCTATTATACATTGGATCTGCTATAACGTCTCTTTTTGCTACATATCCTCTTCTTGGCACTATTCTTCCCTCCTTTTTATTATGATTTTGTTATTAAAAAATAACAAATATGTACTCTGAAAAGCTTTGCTTTTCCGTATAGTGCGTATAATCTATTCTAAATTTAAGTACCTTAAATTAGTAATTTCTTATATGCACTAAGCTTCTTTGGGCAAATTCCTATTTCTTTGGACGTTTTGCTCCATATTTTGATCTTCCTTGCATTCTGTCTTTTACACCTGCTGTATCTAATGTTCCTCTTATAATATGGTAACGAACACCTGGTAGGTCTTTTACCCTTCCTCCTCTAATTAGAACAACACTATGCTCTTGCAAATTGTGTCCAATTCCTGGGATATAAGAAGTTACTTCATAACCATTAGAAAGTCTAACTCTGGCAACTTTTCTTAATGCTGAGTTTGGTTTCTTTGGTGTTACTGTTTTTACTACGGTACATACACCTCTTTTTTGTGGAGATCTTCTATTGGTTTGTCTTTTTTTCATAGAATTGTATCCATGTTGTAAAGCTGGTGCTGTAGATTTTGTAGTTGCAGTATGTCTTCCTTTTCTTACTAATTGATTAATGGTTGGCACTTAAATTTCACCTCCTAAAACAAAATATACCGCTAATGCAATTGCCTATTCCAACAATTTACATTAACGGTAATTATTGTATCATTTTTTGTTAGTTATGTCAATGG